>JBGPBY010000119.1:0-16223 GCA_041481485.1 Terriglobia bacterium | reverse complement strand
GATGCCACGATGATCCGGCAAAGTTCCCGGTTTTCCGCGACAATCTCGTCTACTCTTTCCGCTGAAAGCACATGAACGATTCCAAAGTACTGAGAATTGCGCCAGTGGGTCAGTTCGCCAGGGCCATTTCACGAACGTACAGCAGAACATTTGACAACTCTCAACGTGGGGAAATGACTCAATGGCTACAGTCATTGGGTCATTCACCACCCATCGGACAACAGGCCGTCTGACAGCTCCCCTTTGCCTGCCTTTTGTGTCCAGCACGGAGTAATGGGTAAAGATCAACTTTCAAAGCCGGCAAAAACTCCGCTAAGATGACTGCCTCTGGCTCCGGTCAATGAAATTCCATGTCCGCCAAGAAACCACACCAACCCGGATCAAGACCCTCCATAGGCGAAAGTGTCGATATCATCACCCATAGGATCTCCGGTTTCGACTTCAAGCTTGTCTCTGACGACTTCGTCTTATTTGAGCTCAGCCGCATGATCGAAGAAGATCGAGCGTCATTCGAGGACGAAGAGTTTCGCATCCTTATCGACGAAGGCATTCAACAACACATCGAAGACAATCTTGAAATCCGGGCGGAGCTGGCCGGCGCGCTGCGAAGTGCCATCGACGGTATGGACGCCGCAACCGAAACCATCGCCCGCCGCGTGATTCGAGCTCTGGAGAATACGGAATACGATCTGCGCAATGCCGGTGTTGTGGTTCGAACCTACACTGCCTATCTCTTTGAACGATTGCAGTCTCTCGAGGACAATTCAAACTCAGAGCAGGAAGCCCGCAGGCTCCTCGAAGAGTGGAACTCCGGCGTACTTACCTCCGAAGAGCTTTCGATCCGAATGCACCCCATTGCGGCAAGTGCGGCCGGGCCTGTTGCGGAGTTCTTGTTCAACGCAGCCGAAAACCGCCGAACCGTCGAAATGGCAGTCGGGGTTCTTTCACGCATCCGTTCTGCTGTCAGCGCGCGCGTGCTGGCGCACGTCATCGCAGAACCTCTGCTCGACGAAGACCTTGAAATGCGCGCTTATGAGTCGGTGCGGGAGACCTGGCCGCTGGCGCGTCCTTTCATACTTCACAGTATCGATGCTCACGCCCATGAAGATCTGCCATTCCGCTGGTTTCAGCTCTTGATGGATGTACAGGATCTGACAGCCAGCCAGCGGATTTACGATGAGCTATGTGTCCATGGAAGTAACCCCGATTATCATGAAGATCTCTGGGCGCTGACGATTCTGCTGGCTCAAAGCCGCGATCCTGAAATCGAGAATCAGGTCCTCGAATGGCTCAATTCCCCGGAGACCCCGGCTGTCGTCGTTCCGATGTTGCAGGAATTTCTGAAGGAAAATAGAGGGCCGGGCACCGGTGCGAGCCCACATGAACGGACTAATCCATGGAACGAGCGTTCGCGGATGCAGTCCCTGAATGAAGACTATATCCGGGCGGCAGAACTGTGGGATTCGGGCAGGTTCGACGAAGCAAAAGCGGCGCTGGATCGAATCCTTGAAAGGGATGCCGATTATCCGTTTGCGCGCATGTTGAAATCGTTCAGTAATCGCTGCAGGACTTGAAATAGTGACATTGCGGACATTTCAGTTCGCATTTCTGTTCGCTCAAGCGTGCGCCGCAGTTGGGACAGGTCCTTTCGATACTTTCGAGATCAGGCTTTTCGGTCGTCCTGGGGTTTGTCATCCTGTTGTTCCTTTCCGAAGTATTCGGCAAGATGCCCGAGAATAGTGGCCGCATCCCCGGGCCTGCCCTCAAATGTCGTAATACAACGCGAGCGGCGCCAGCCGGTTCCCCGCTTTACGCCCACCAGAATGTATTCATCGAAGAATCCACTCTCTTTAAGAAAACGGACGGCGGACTCCGGTGTGAACTCGTGCGTGCGAAATTCACACACGCTGATGAGATCGCGCAGCCGTTCAGGATCTTCCGGTTCGACCGTCTCGAGGAACGGATGAAGTCCGTGAACTTCGCAGCGCGCAGGCGGCTCGCCATTTTGAGATAAAGCTTCGAGTTGGGCTTTCACGAACTCGCCAAGAGCGCAGTCTTCGAAACCTTCGATCACGGGCCCCGTCCGCGGAGCAGACATATTAAAGACTCCCTTACGCGGCATCAGACGGCCGAACTCATCCACTTCCCCAAGCAGAGCGGCTTCCTCTACGGAAGGGCATAACAAAGCAAGTGGACGAATCATTGCCCGGCGCAAGGGATTCGGGGAACTAAACACCGTATTCCGGATGCGAAACCGTAACTCGATCATCAATCTCCTCCTGGATATGGCCTTTCCGAACCAGCTCATATTCTTTATCCGCGCAGCGTCGGTCAGAAGTGGTCCGTTTGGCTATACTGGCTATACTGGAATGATGCATACGTTCACGGAACGTGAAGTTCGCCTGATCGCCAAACTGAAGTCCATGCCGCCGCAAACCACCCTCAAAATCGCAGAGTCTTGTCCTCTGCATTCCATGTGCGTGCCACTACCATTGTTTCGCATCTACAAAATTGACGATTCAACATTTGAGGCAAGCTGGAACGGCCATCATTGCACGGGGCCAAAGCAAGTGTTTCGCTTCGAGGAGTCGAACTGATCCACAAAGTGTTTGGCTGGATAGGTCTGGAACCGTATCGCTATTTCGATACCGAATTCATGAAGGAGTACGAGACAAAAGGCGTCGCCGTCACGGTCGGTGAATCCGCCAAGGTGAACGCCAATATTCAAGTGATTTCAATTGCGCAGGACTGATGGCCCGCTCGTGACCGAGAGCTATTAAAGAACGTCTGGGAAACGATCCAGTCCAGCCTCGCCGGCGGCACGCCACAAATCTTGATCGAATGTGGCGACGGTAACGGTCTCTCCAATCCGGTCGTGCCACTCTAGCGCCGCCGCCAAGTGGACTGCATCGTATCCCCTCAACCTGAAAGTCCAAGCAATTCCATCCGCTCTCACCACCAATGCTTCCGTGACCCGTATCCGAATGTAGCTCTTCCACTCGCGAACGAATAGTTGGTGTCCCACCCTGGCCGCACTCTCCGGAAGTATTCCGATTCGTACGGCCTTCGCAAATGCAGCGGCACACTCTGCACGCGCAATCGCGGAGGTTGCAATCATGTTGTGACTCGCTATGCAGCTTCGAACTTCTTCGGAGCGGGGCTCCTCAAAGTACTTCTTCACGAGGGCGCTGGTATCCAGATACAACATCAGTCGCGGTCTTCTGAGACGATTTCCGCGAGGGTCTTGCTGCCTGATTTAATTTTCGCTGCCGGTCTGCCGGCCTTCACTTTCTTGCCGTTCCAGTCCGCTACGCCGGAGCGAACGAGACTCTCCATTCGCTCCTCGAGAGATTTGGAAGCTGGTATCATTCGGCCGACTGCATTGCCGCGTTCGGTGATCAACACGGTGTTTCCTTTCTTTATTTCTCGAATGTATTCGCTGAGTTGAGCCTTGAGTTCACGGATTCCGACAGTCTTTTCAGCCATGGCGCCCTCGCTTTGTGTGACTACAGTATATATGCAAAGCACTACATTTTCTGGCAGGGGAAAACCTGCTTGTTAACAATCGCCATCTGAGCATTCTCGCGGTGCTACCGGGAGGCAATATCCACAGTCACCCCGCGAGCCCAGCTCTTGAACTCGTCCGTATAGTACAAGTACGCCCGGCTTGCAGGTCCGGTATAGGTTCCGGGGATGGCGGCGACCAGACTCAGCGGGACGTCAAATTGGTCTTTTGCTTTGAGATACCGCCAATACAGGACCACTTCCCGTCCCTTCACCTCGTATGCGTCGATCTTGCCGGACTTCACCAGCTCCTTCAGCTGGTCGTGCCGGATCTCCAGACCGCCGGGAATTCCAACGATCGCTACCGGCGTGGGAATCGCCTGATCGCTCTTGTTCGTTATCGAAACTACCGCCTCAGTCACTCCACCTTCCTGCATACTTCGGTCTTTGAGGTCCACGTCAATCCCGATCTGCGCCAGTGGTGAGCTATCCGGCGAATTGCTGTTGAATTTCACATCCATGGAATACGGCATACGCGAACCGTTTTCCATTTGGAGCGCCAGAGTGTGCCTGCCTGGAGCCAGATCAAGCGCCAGTTCCGGCAGGACAATCGCGGCGTTGTTATTGGGCGTAAATGTCAAAGCAGAACCCACATTGTGGCCGTCGATACTCAGCAGTAACCGCCCGGGGGCCTTGGGACGGGACTGGGCCGCATCGTAGGCAACAATGGAGCGCAGGGCAAGGATGGTGGACTGCGTCGAACCGAATTTTCCGTTTCGGTTCGCCGCCAGGATCCACTTCATGGCCTTTTCCACGTTTGAAGCGTACGCGGGATCATGCATCCAGGCGAGGGCGGAAAGGGCCGTCGTCTCAATTGCCAGGGATGTCCCGCCCGAGCGAGTGATGCTCGTTGTTGCACCCGTAACGCTGCCGTTAATGTCCTGGGCCTTTGCCAGCTTCTCCATCAGCCTCAAAGCGCCCTCCGAATCCCCTGTTTCCGAAAGGATGTTCGCGCCCAGTGCAATGAGGTAACTGTCCTTCGTCGAGGTGGAAGACTCTTTCACAGCGGCAATTTCCTTCTCGAGTCCCTTCTGGCCGGATTCCACCAATGCCCAGACAACGTATGCATTCATGAAATCGTAAGAAGCGAAACCGAGAGTTTCGGTGGATAGAGAACTGTGGTTGAAACCGCCATGGCCATCGCGCCGTTCGAACAACCACGCGCGGGTGCGGTCCATCATGTCTTTGTCGACGGCGCGCACCTTCGACATATCCGTGAACTGCAGCAATCCGTAAGCCGTCAATGCTTCGTGTGCCGGGGAATGGCCAAACCATTCGTAGCCTCGCGTTTGGGTTTCAAACCCCGTCAGCCTCTTGTACGAGGTTTCGAGCAGATCCCGCGTTTTCTGAATGATCGCGGGCTCCACACCCGCGTGCGTGAGGAAATACTGTTGCGCCATTACCATGGGGTAGCTCGTTGAACTCGTTTGCTCAAAGCAGCCGTACGGCTGTTGAAGCAGAGACTGAAGCGCTTCTGTCATATTCGCCAGAGTACTGGGATACACCACGACACTTGACGAAAGACTTCCCCGAACCAGACCATCCGGGAGCGTGAATTCAAATGTCCTGGAACTGTTCGCGTCCAACACCCCACCGGAAGAATATTCATAAGGAAAGCCCAACGGTTGAATATCGAGTTTCCGGCTCACTCTGTCCTTATATCCGCCAGCAGTGGCCTGAATAAAAATATCCGCAGATCCGTTGAAATTCGGATCGACGGCGATTTCCAATAAACGGCGTGCACGCTCTTTGGCTGCAAGCGAGTTCAGATTTTCGCCATTAATGCTGGATTTCAGCCCCGGAGTATTCGCGGTGATTTCCAGACCGCGAAGTTCGCGCGCCGTACCATTCACAAGTCCGATGGGAAGTTTGACGACGTCGCCACTGCTGACTTGAAGCGGAATCTTCGGATCCAGGAAAAATGGCTGCACCGATTCAATCGAACTCTCACTCGAACCCAATACACCATATGGAGTGAAGCCATCCGCAAGAACTCGAAAGGATGTGATCGAATCGTTGAGGTGGAACGACACCGTGGCCTTTCCGGAAGCATCGGTTTTGACAGCAGGATTCCAGTAGAGCGTCTCCGCGAAATCCGTGCGTGAATTCTCCGTCCAGTTGGGAGCCAGGGCATGTGCGTATTCCCGAGTCATCACCACCTGGTTGCGCGGCCCTATGCCTGGGGCGCCAGCCGCGCGGACAGCCTGTCCAACGGGAACCGGGCCCGGCCGCCGCCCCAACTCGTCCTCGACAGGAGTTAAAATGAGGCGCACCTCTCCCGCAACGTCGGGATTAATAACCGTCGCGCCAAAGGGCCCGTTTGGAAAGCGTTGGTCCGTCACGCTCAGGCCATCGCGAGTGATGTTGATCGTATCGGACGGACTGCCCGCCAAATTCGATGCGTTTCTGACTCCTGGCAACACCGCGAGCAAGTCCAGCACATTGTTACCAACCATGGGAAGATTTCGCACGCGTTCCGCACTCAGCACCTCGCCAATGCTTGCCGACGACTCCTTGAGCACACTTGCATCGACAGACACGCTCACAGAGTTACCGAAGGCGCCGAGACTCAAGGTGAAGTTCAAGTGTTGGGATTGAGAGGAACCTGGGTTGACAACTGTCGCTACCACCGTCTGAAATCCCTGCAGTGCAGCCGTCACCTGATAGGTTCCCGGCGGCAGCGGCGGGAAAGCATAAGAGCCGGAGTCATTGGTCACGACCGTCGTCACAACGCCGGTGCTGACCGATCTGGCTTGAAGTGTAACTCCAGGAATCAGCGCAGCCGTGGGGTCCATCACCGTTCCCATTATTGAAGAAGCCATACCTGCAAAGCCTGCTGGAGTATTAGTTATCGCACGGATCGCCATGGCACGGCGGGCCGCATCGCCGTTATCAACAACGAACTTTTCCAAATCCATCATTGCAAAACGACGCCAACCCTGGGTTCCCAGCAGAAGGTCTGTCGCCAGCGGAGCTATAGGATTGCTTTCGTCGAGATAGACGTGGGCATCTGAAAGATTCCGCACGTCATTTTCAAGCAGGACCATCACCGGCAGCTGTGGAGCCTGTTCCCGCCTGTCGATCATCTCAAGAACGGTGCTGTCTGTAACGGTGAGGCCAACCACTGCAGCGGCCGGCCGCCCTGCGTCGTCGGTGGTCGACACTTGAATAGTGACGTTGTCCCCCGGTACGTAGTTGTCCTGATCCGCAGTGACGGTTACCTTGAGACTGTGTTCCGGCTGGCGGAAGAGCAGGCGCTCCGCAATTGGCGTTTTGCGATCATCGTAGACGGTGGCCACGATGACGCCATCCAGCGCTCTCGGCACAGTAAGCGCCACTTCCGTGGGCTGGTTGGCATGAAGATGCAAAGATTTGAATGCGAGTTCTCTGCCCTTCTGGCTCAGCTCAATTCCATATTCACCAGCGGCGGAAGCCGCAACACGAACCACAACATCTCTGGATCTTCGCGTGATATCGTCCGTTGAGGTAAGAACAACGCCCGAATCCTTTACTGCAGGCAGGGGAAACGATGCCTTTATTCCTGCCGGCTCGGTGATCCGCAATGAATACGATTCACCACGCACTGGCGTAAAAGCAAAACGGCCGCGCCCGCTATGCTCGGTTCGAAACGGTGTCACTTCTTTACCCGACGCGGTGACAACCACGCCCGCCATATCTGCAGGCTTTTGGTTGGGCGACCTGCCTTCAAAATAGATGCGATTCGGCAGTCCGGCGACAAGGTCGCCACCTTCGGGATAAATTGCAACGTCCAGTGTCTGCAGGAGAATGGGAATAGTTTTCGTGGCGGTCTCCACGGTGCTGCCATCGAGAATCGTCAAGGCAAGAGTCCCATCGCCGCGCGACATCGAAGCGGGAAGTTTGAATGCAGCGCTGGCATTGCCGGAACTGTCAATCACAGTTTCGCCTTTCCATACTTCCTCGGCGTCTACCCGGGCGCTGGCCAGAACGCGTGCACCGGCCGGCTTTCCACCTTCCGCGCGATCCACATGCAGGCTCGCGTTCACGGTATCTCCAGGCCCATAACCATCGCGGACAAAAACGATCTGGCTGTTCAAACGAGGAGTCCGGTAGGTGCGAATGTCGAATTTCCGTTCCGCCGGAGCATCTCCGCTGAAGGGCTGCAATATGCGGATGGTGTACTGGCCGCCCGCCTGATCTGAAGGAATGTTCCACGACAATCCGGCAACGCTATCGACAATGTTGGCGGCGCCTGACGCAATTGTTTCGCCTTTGGAACCCTTGATTTCATATGTCGCGGGTCCCGCCGCACCCGGCGCGTGACCACTCGCACTCAGGAAGACGCCGCGCACATAAAGTTTTTCCCCGGGATGATAAATGGGTTTGTCCGTAGAAATGTGGACGAGATAACGTTCCACACGATCGGAAATAGTAAGTGTCTGAGCCGTCGCCGGACCGAGTCGCACCGCGCCGCCCAGCGTGAAGCACGCCGTGATGAAGATGCCCAGCGCGCCAAACGCCGCCAGCAGACTGCGATCCATTTTTGATTCGAATAAGCGAACGAATCCTCTGTACATGCCGATGGATTTCATAGACCCCCCTTGAGCGAAAAACAACGAACAGATTTTCCAGGTTAATTGCCAGCGCCGGATTTTCTGGTGGGACGAAAAATTCGACGCTCCCTATTTTCGATAACGGATCGAGACGGACATTTCTTAGTACCGCGAAGTTTTCCGGACATATTGACACATGAGTTAGCACATGCTAACTATCGAGCATGAACGATACGTATTCCTGCGCCGTCCGAGAAGATGACGCTCCGTCCAAGCGGGCCCTGCTCGAGGCGTCGTAGCACCTGTTCGTGCGCGACGGCCTGTGCGAGACGACGATCCGCGGCGTGGCCGAAAAGGCGGGCTTCACCAATCCCGCGATTTTCAAATTCTTCAAGAGCAGGGATGCGCTGGCACTCTGTGTGTTCGAGCGCTGTTACGAGCGGCTCGCCATTGCGGTCGAGCGCGCGTCCGAGACGCCTGGCTTCGAGGCGCGCGTGCACGCCATCGTTCTTGCGGCGACGAAATTCATGGACGCGGAATTGGACGCGTTCCTGTTTGTGAACGAGCAGCTTCGGCGTTTCCGGCCGCATGCCGCGCCGCACATCCGCCGGCGATCGATCGCGCGCATGCTCGGCGAACTGGTCGCACTCGGCAAAAAACATGGTGCCATCCCGGGCGAGCGCGATTCGGCGCTTCTGGTCGCGGCGATGATCGGAACGCTCACCCAGTTCGCGCGTTTCCTTTACTTCGAAGAGATCAAGGGCCCGGCCGTTCGACGGGCACCCGAACTGACGCAGCTCATGCTGCGCCTGTTCCAGTGAATAATGGAAAGGAAAGTCATTATGTTAAAGCGTGAAAGCGTCCTGTTCCGGTTTGTCGACTGGCTGGGCCGCCCGAGGACGGTGCTGATCCTAACTGTCCTCGAGCTGGCGGTGCTTGGCACAGTCAATGGACTCGACTTCCCGCTGAGCGTGCCCTACCTGCATCGGGTCACCGGACAGGGCTACCTCGACTTCTGCAGCTTCTGCACGTCAACCGCGGTTCAAACTCAGGTGGACGCGCTTGGCGTTCAAGGGAGGATGTTGCAGGCATTGCTTCTTTGCTCTATCGACATCGTGATCCCGACGCTGTCGTGCCTGTTCGGGATCGCGGCGCTGTCCGCGCTGACCAGATCCTGGCGCGTGCTCGGATCGTCGATCGAGTGGGTGCTCGCGCTCCCCGTCATCGCGATGCTCCTCGATTTCGCCGAGAATGGAACGATCGTCGGGCTGCTGATCCGATACCCCGCGCGCGCCCCGGTCCTGGCCGGGCTCGAAGGATTGTTCTCCGGGCTCAAGACCCTCGCGTACGGATCGGTGCTAGCCTCGATTGTCATTCTGCTGATTGTCCATGCGGTCCGAAGACCGCGTACCGCGGAGGTAGAGTCGTGAACCGCGTAAGTATTCACGTTGTCACCGTTCCGTGCTTCTCGGGCGCGCCCTGGGATCTGAAATGGTTTCCCCGGCTGGTGGAGGCGTACGGCGCGACGACGCTGCGGCTTCCCGACGGCGTCGATAGCATCGAGGCTAACGTCGACGCCGTGCTCGCCGAGGTTGAAAGCTATTCCAACGTCGTCCTCGTTGGTGACTCGTTCGGCGCCTTCGTAGCGCTCGCGTCATCGCTGCGACACCCGCAGTCCCTCGTCGGGCTCGTCCTTTCGGGCGGATTCGCGAGCGATCCGAACACCTCGCAAATCGGTCGGACGCGTGCCTGGTTCGCGCGGACATTGCCGCGCGCATGGTACGGACAGCTCACGCTGCGTGCTCACGCCAACGCACTCGCGTCGCCACACGACGCCGCGGGGGAGGTGCCATGGAACCCGGAGAAGAGCCGCGCACTGTCCGCGGCCAACACGCCATGGGAAAGTTACGTCGGCCGGCTGCACGCCATCGGCACTGCAGACTTCCGGGCGAGGCTGGAGGAGGTCGACGTGCCGACGCTGATCCTGTCGCCCTCGTACGACAAGCTCGTCGGGCGCGAACGAACCGAAGAGCTACTCCATGGGATATCCGGCGCCGAGGAGGTCGTGCTCCAGGAGACCGGGCACATGTTCCGCTTCTCGCATCCGCATGCTTGCGATCGGACTGTGTCTCACGGGGATCGGATATTTCCATTCACCGAATTGTGCCACGGAGATTCTTATTTGAACGGCTCGGACCATCGTCGCGTGCCAGCAAGCCCGATTTGAAGACAAGGGACATGCGGGCCGGCCGCACCGGACTGAACCTTCTCGTGCGGCGGCAGATCCTCGCGTCTTTGATTACAGGTTTTGGGTGCGGTATTGGATCGCAACTGCATTTGTTTGTCATTGGACGGCAGCCTGCCGAGAGACCTTCGCTGATCGAGTTCGGCTGGACTCTCTTTGTTTCGCCAAATCCCATATTCGCCTCAGCTGTCTTTGTGGGGACCTTAGTGCTGACGGGGTTTTGGACCGCGTTTGCGCCAGACTGGCTTCGTGTCCGTCATTTGCGCGTCTTGCCTATGGCTACTCCGACCCTGGCCGCCATGTTTATTCTGTTACCAGCGTTATTCTGGCTGACGCTCTGGGTATCTCTGCCGGCAAGTTATTGGTTTCTGGCCGGTCTACGTATCGTTGCTTCGTCTAAAATCAAATGATGTCGGACATGCTTCAGTTTCTCTTGAAATACGGCTTCCTCGTTGTTTTTGGAGCCGCATTTGGGGAGCAGGTTGGATTGCCGATCCCCGCGGCGACATTGCTCATCGGCATGGGAGCGCTATCGCGAGCCGGCAATTTTGATTTTGCTGCTGTCGTTGCACTGGCGGTGAGCGCTGGATTAGCCGCAGACTTGATTTGGTATGAACTTGGCAGGAGACACGGCCGGTCCGTACTGCGGCTGCTCTGCCGTATTTCGCTTGAGCCGGATTACTGCGCACGGCGCACCGAAGATGCGTTCGAACGCCTGGGCCTCTGGTCATTGTTGCCGGCGAAGTTCATTCCGGGATTCAACGCGGCCACAGTTCCCTTCGCGGGTATGATCAAGACTCCCCTGATTCGATTCCTTGCGATCGACATTGTAGCCGTAACAATGTGGAGCGGCACGTACACGTTAGTGGGCTATGTTTTCAATCGGGAGACCGAGCGGATTCTCATCTACCTCTCGCGGCTTGGCACGTTGCTGTTTTTTTTCATGGCCATCGCCGTAGGCCTCTATCTTGGATATAAGATCCACCAACGCCGCCGGTTCCTCAAGAAGCTGTCCGTAGCGCGAATCACGCCGGAGGAACTAAAAGCCAAAATGGATGCTAAAGAAAGTATCTTGATATTGGACATGCGGAACCGTTTGGATCGGAGCGCAGACCCAGTGCGAATTCCAGGAGCGTTTCACGTTCTGCCCGAGCACATTGACTTTCGCCGCGAAGATATCGCTCCCAAACAGGAAATTGTCGTTTATTGCACCTGCCCCAACGAAGCCACCGGCGCTCGTGTGGCGCTGCAGCTTCAGCGAAGGGGATTATCGCATGCCCGTCCGCTGCTAGGCGGTCTGGACGCGTGGAGAGAGCGGGACTTCCCGGTTGAGGTCCTGGATTAGTCGGTCGTTCCCCCAGTCGGCACCTTATTTCAGCGGATCCATTTTTCCAATCAGGCCTTCCACGCTTTTTTTGGCAATCTTTTCATCTTTTTGTTTTTCGTTGAGAGAGGTCGCAGCGAACTTCAGCATGGCTTCATCCATGGTGATTTCCGTTTTGCTCTTTGCTACTGGAGTTTTGGAATCAAACGGACCGTCGCATTTTCAATATGGGCCGCAGGCTCGATATGCACAGGTGTTCCAAATTCCTCAAAAGGCGCCATAAATTCAGGATCGCGCCATGCGCGGGCAGGGCTGCTCTCCCACGCGAATAGTTTGTATTCCCCTGGGGCAATTCCTCGAATTGTAAACTTCCCAACGTCGTCGGTCACCGCAGTCTTGTAAAAGCTGGATACGCCTCGTCTCGGTCCTTCAGGCACCAGGACCACCCTGGTGAATGCAATGGCGTTGTTATCGCGATACTGAACGACGCCATCGAGGTGGGCTCCTTCGAGATTGATCACGACCTCGATCGGTTCCGGAGCCTTGTCTCCGAGACGGAGTCCCGTATCCAGGATGCTGGTTGTGCCTTGACGGACGTCGGCGAGATAGGCGTCCTCGGGGATGCTTTCTACGCTGAAGGTGTAGCGCAGTGGCACTGCTTTCGGAAACACGAACTGCCCGGCCGCATCGACACGGGAGTACCCGGACAGCCAGGTGGCTGAAGGGCCAAAGTCTTCGGCAACGGGATAAACGAGGACAGAATCCGGTTTGATCGCATTTCCATCACCCTCAATGACGACGCGTCCACGAATATCCACTGTTGGATGGAGTTCCGCCCTCACTCCCATCACTTCCTGATTTCCCACATCTATGCGATTTCGACCGGTGTAGGCAGAATCCGGAACCCCAAACGGTCCGCTACCGCGCCCAGATGTTGCCAGGACAAATAAGTCGTAAGAACCGGGCAGGACGTTCGGGATCTCGAATTCCCCTGTGCTGCTGCGGATCGGTTGAACCGAAAAGTCCAGCATATCCGCCATCGAGTTATCTCTCGGGACCAAATAGAAACTCGTCGAAGCTGGAATATCCGCATTAGCTGGCGGAAGGATTTTTCCGGAAACCCTGTTGCCCGAAGCCGGTTGGGCAATGATATTCATTCCCAGAATTTCGTCGTCCTCGTTGATAACCACGACACGTGCCCTCTCGGGTTCAAAGGCGCTCGGAAAATACGTGGTGGCCAACGGTCCACCAGATCCCGGACGGACGCGCAGGCAGTATTCGCCTGGTCCAATTCCGGAAATGCGATATTCGCCGTGATCGTCCGTGCGATTGGTGCTCGATGTTGAAAGCAGATAGTGCTTTGAATATGCATAGGCCGGCCCCTCGAGTTGCATCAACGCGTTCTTGACCGGCTGACCATTGATGTCAAACACATGCCCGCTGACTTTTCCTCCAGCACTTAACTTGAAGTTGAGATCGTCAATATGCTGTTTTGCTTTGACGGTAACGCTTCCCGGAACACCTCGCTGGGCCGGAGCAAAAAATCCCAGCCTTTCTGCGCTGTTCATGCTCAAGGAGTACGTACCTGGCGGCACATCATAGATGATGTAGTGTCCATCCGGCCCCGACTGTGTAACCTTGTCGCCAATGTACACAGGGATTCCGGAGATTGGCTCTCCTGTCTTCAGGCGCGTTACTTTCCCTTCGACGGTCGCATAGTTCGGATTGGTTGGGCCTGACGACGATGTCTGAAGTGTCTGGTCTGCGGGCGCAGGTGAGAACGACGTGCCCGTCTTGAATGTTCGCGGGGGATGGTTGTCGTCGTCGGGGAGTAAATTAACCGTTGTATCCAGGCGGCCGGCTAAATCCACATGAACGAATTTTCCTTGAGTTTCATACTCCCGCAGAAAATCGTCGTTCTGCCAGGCGCGCATTGGAGTGCGCTCCCAGGCAAAGATTTTGTAATCGCCAGGCGCGACTCCGTTCAGAGTGATTCGGCCTCGATCATCCGAGAAGCCAGTCTTGAACCACATCAATGTCTGGCGTCGCGATGCTTCAGGAACTAATGCAACAGTGGCATCGGAAACAACTCTGGATTTGTTATCCTGCACGGTGACTGTTACGGTTCCACCGCCCGTATTGACGATCACTTCTATAGATGAATCAGTCGATGACTGCGAGTTGACATCGATCACAGGGTCATCCAATGAAGCGATCCCGGCAAAAATGCTTTTTGAATTCTGACGAATGTCGGCGACGTAAGCATTCGCAGGAAGATCGGCGATAGACACGAAATATTTTCCTTCGGCGGTATCCTTGAAGGCGAATGATCCGATGGAGTCTACAGGCGACGAAATACTTCCAAGTTGAAAATCCGGCGTCAGCGCAATTCCAAGCGATTCTTTGGCAAGAGATCCAGCTGCGCCATCGACAATGACACGGCCTTTGACTTCGAACTTGCGCGGAAGCGGGATTGTCACTCCATCGACGTCCTTGTCGCCAACCTGGACTTCGACTCGGCTGTATTCGCGTTGAGGGCCACGCTGCAGCAAGGCGATCACGTCGTACCGGCCTGGCGGTACATCGCGTAAGAGGAAATTGCCGTTACTCATTCCTTCAGCGCGATTGGTCGACGGTATTGTGAAACCATTACCGTCAACTCCAGCCTGGCGGTCCTTTGGAAAGAGATAAAAATTCCCGACAATGCCCGAGCCGAGGGTATCCGACGGAAGAATCACTTTGCCGGAAATGCTGTGCAAGAAGCGCGTATCGGGAGCCTGCAACTTAAAATCGATCCCGGTTAATTCCACCCCTTCGTGCAACCTCACGGGCACTGCTTCCTTCGCAGTAAGCGTACCTGGAAAGAACGAAACCATTTTCGGCGGCGCAAGCGCCCCCACGGCTGAAGGCGTTTCCGCCTTGATAAAATACTCACCCGGAATCAACCCGGAAAGGCGGTACTCTCCACGCTCATCGCTCAACGGCCGGAAATCTGTTCCCACTACGATGATGGGAGATTCCCGGCCTCTGTTATAAGCGATTATGACCGCGTTGACCTGAATCCCCTTCAAAGGCTGGCCGGCATTGTCCATGATGCGTCCCCTGAAAGTTCCAGGAAGAATGAGGTTCAACTCCACATCATGAATGTCTTGTCCGGCAACGGTCAGGGTCTGCGGACCACTGCCTTTCAGTGCGAGAATATATCCGTCACGCTGCGCCTGTAAGCGAAAGGTGCCGGCTGCGACATTCTTGAAAGCAAAGCGGCCCTTCTCGTCGGTGGTTGACGTCAACGGCGTTCCCGATTCTGGAATGAGCGATACGACAACATTGGAGATGAAATCTGTGCCGCTATGCTTCACCACGCCATCGATAGAGCTTGTAAGTGGACGTTCCGGCGAAGTCTGTTGAAGGAGTGATATTGCGGCGATCAGCAGCAGCCGTTTCATCAAGAGGACTCCTTTGCTGATCAGCTTCCGGCGTAACCGGGCTTCGCGCGGATTCGAACGTCGCGTTTGGGAACTTCGACCCGAATGCGGTGGTATCCCGGACGAAGCGGCGCGTAGTAGCCGAGATAATATTGTTGTGCAAGATCGGTGCGGATACTTTCCATTGCCGGCCGGATGGGAGCGGATCTGTCGAGATGAATAACCCTTCCGCCACTGAGTTCGGAAAGATCGCGAATGACAGGCTGATCGATGAGTATCAGTGACCCGATGGGAATAAAGTACAGCAACACCCCAGTTTGCTGGGCTTTCAGCCTTACCGCGCCGAAGGTGACCGAATTGTTTCCGTTATCGCTTCCGTCGGTAAAGACTATGAGCGCCTTGCGCTCGCGGTTGCTTCGACTGACTTTGTTCATTCCCGCAATCAAGGCTTCGTAAAACTTTGAAGTCCCTTCCGGCGTAACCGTTTTAAGAACAGACTCCAGAGTTTGAACGGACTGCCGGACATCCAGCACCGTTTGAACACTCCTCCCGAACGTCATGACGAAGAATTCGTCGGTCTGTCGGCGTTTTCCCACAAAGTCGAGGACTCCCGACTTCACGACAGGGAGCGTATCGACCATGCTGCCGCTGTTATCGATCAATATGCCGAAGGACGAATCCACAGCATCCTTTTCGAAAACGGATATCTTTTGCTCGACATCATCCTCATAGATTTTGAAATCATCGCGTGAGAGGCCGGACACAAACTCGCCCTTCGGGTTTTGGACCGTCAGAAAGACATTGACGAGATTCACATCGACATTGATGGCTGCGGGATCCTGACGCGAGGCCGCGAGCCTGCCGGAAGGCGATAGAGTCCAGCAGAACATGAGGAGCAAGGATAGGAGGAAACCAAATTTCCTTAAACTCATTTAATCGGACGCGACGAACTCCCTGTATAGACGATAGATCGCAAGATCGGTTGGAAACAGCCGGTGACCTCGCTTCAGAACCTCGCGAATTTTTCGGTCCTGTCCGCCTTTCTCCTTATACAGATTTACCAGATTCGGATAGATTTCGGCGTCGCGGTCAAACGCATAATGCATCATGTATTCGTATTGCCCGATGGCGTC
>JBGPBY010000118.1:0-16381 GCA_041481485.1 Terriglobia bacterium | reverse complement strand
GGCGCGGTATATGACCGCGCACGATCATGCGTATACCAGCCATAAAAAGCGTGCGGGTAAATACCCCGCGCCTACAGTCTGCCCCGTCCAGGAACTATTGGGAGTCAGAGGAAACCTGATGCGAAAAACATTTCTCTATTTCACGCTCGCTGCTCTGCTCACCTCCTGCTCGAAACCGGCAGATGAAAAGTCCGGCAAGACCGGCGGGGAAACCATTGCGGTCTTCACGAAGAATCAGACTAATCCGTTTTTTCAGACCGTCCGGCTGGGAGCGGAAAGCGCTGCAAAGCAGATGAACGCTTCCGTCATCCAATTTATTCCAACCAAGCAGGACGACATTTCTGAGCAGATGAGCGAGATTGAGGATGCAATTATCATGCGGCCAAGCGCGGTAGTGTTTATCCCGGTCGATTCAAAAGCAATGGTTCCCGGAATTGAGAAGCTTAATGCCGCAAATATTCCGGTGGTCAATATTACAGATCGTGTGCTCGGAGGCCAGGCGATCAGTTTTATGGGATGCGATGAAACGAATATGGCTCTGAATACAGCCCGATTTCTGTTTCAAAAGCTCAATGGCCACGGAAACGTCATCATCCTTGAAGGGGTCGGCGGCTCGCAAAACAGTGTAAATCGCGTGGCAGGCTTCAAGATGGCAATCGCCGAGTTCCCCAACGTCAAGCTGCTCGCCTCGCAGCCCGGCAATTTTCAGCGGATTTTGGGACTGCAGGTGACGGAAAATCTGCTTCAATCGTATCCGCGAATTGATGGAATTCTTGCCGCCAACGACGCGATGGCTCTGGGCGCCATTGAAGCACTGGATGCGGCAAAGCGAAAGGCTCTGGTCGTGGGGCTCAATGGAACCAAAGAAGCGATTGATTCGATCAAAACCGGCAAGCTGCTGGCCACGGGCGATTGCGACGGATTTATACACGGATGCCTGGGCACGATGGCCGCGGTTCGTCACCTGAGGAATCTTCCGGTGCCGAAGGAATTCATCTTCTCGCTCATGGTGGTCGACAACTCCAATTATGAAGGGAAGGATGTTCCCTACGATCAGCGCATGTGCCCGCCCTGGGAGACCGTCGTCAAGAAAAACGAGTAAGGCAACGGAACCCAGGCTCCATTGAAATTTCGGCAAACCTGTAACCAAGTACAATTTCCATACGTAGATTTCTTTGTGGTCACGGATCGCGTCTGGAGGGGAGCTCCGCCGCTGAATTTAAAGTGAACCATTGAGGGGAATCCTTTCCGTTGAAAATAACCAAATTTGATAATACGATCTCGCGTATCCATCGAATATCCGGAGCAAACTTGCAATTGGCCTCGCTGACTTTGCGCGAATCAATATTTTCGATTGTTGGTCCATCCGGTATATGATTCCCGGCTCAGGAGGACGATTGATGCGGTATGCACTTTTTTTAATTGTTACCTGCAGCGTGGCTGCAATGCTGCTTGTGGCGCCGGTGTTGGGCCATCAGGAACTCGCTGCCAAATTTGATATAGCTAAAACGACAAGCATCAAAGGTGTTGTCACCAAGTTTGACTGGTCGAATCCCCAGGTTCACGTGTTCATCAATGTGCCGGATGCGGCGGGCAAGAACACCAATTGGGCCGTAGAACTCGAGAGCACGGTCGAGTTGCTTAAAGGCGGCTATACGAAGGATTCTTTGAAACCCGGAGATTCCGTCTCGGTGACTGGAAATCCGGCACGCGATCAATCCCGGCAAATCTGGGCGACATCATTCACCCTGACTTCCGGGGGCGCTGGAAAGAAAATGTTCACGGACGTCCCAACCGGGATTCAGCAACCCAAATATGCCAAGCCTGCAGATCCGACGCCGCGCTGGGAGAACAAGCAACCGAAGCTGGGTCCCGCAACCGCCGCTGAAACCGGATATTGGGCGGCACCAAGCCAGACTTCACTGATGCAGACCGGCGTCAACGTGAAGACCGATGAATGGGGCCTGCTTGCAAATCCTGGTGATGCCAGCAAAGTGGCGCCATTCCAGCCGTGGGCGCTCGATCTCTATAAGTATCGCCAGGCAAACTATCTGAAGGATGACCCGGCTTATTTGTTCTGCATTCCGCCGGGCGGCCCAAGGCAGTTCCAGATGCGGTATGGGGTTCAATTTGTTGAAGATCGCGACCACAAACGGATCTTCGTTCTGGTCGGAAGCATCGACCGGAACTATCGCATCATTTATCTGGATGGCCGCGATCAGAAGGGTCAGATCCGTGGCGATGCCGACAATCCCTTGTTTTACGGCCGTTCCGTTGGGAAGTGGAATGGCGATACGCTCGAGGTCGACAACAAAGGTTTCCTGGAGCGCTTCTGGTTTTCCAACGGGGGCCTGCCGCACACCGACCAGCTTCATCTCGTTGAGCGGTATACGCGAACGGACTCCAATACCCTGAAATACGAAGTGACCATTGACGATCCGGGCGCCTACACGAAACAATGGACCAGCAGTTGGACGCTGAAATGGATCGCGAATGAGGAATTGCCGATCAATTTCTGTCAGGACAATCGGCCGTAAAGATTTGTTGACAACTGAGCGAGAAGAAATTAAAGACAATGTTCACATTACTCAATCCAGCAGGAGGAATCTCTAATGAAGTTTAGGATCGCACTTTCTATTCTGGCCTTGGGGGGATTGTTTGCCGCAACTGCACCACTCGTTGCTCATCATTCATTCTCCGCCGAGTTCGATGCCAATCAACCCATCACCCTGCATGGCTGGGTGACCAAGATCGAATGGACCAATCCTCACGTTTGGATCTTTATGGACGTGAAAGACGACAAAGGCGTGAAAACGAACTGGGGCTTCGAAATGGGCCCGCCGCACCTGCTTCAGGGCAGCGGATGGAATCGTGAGAAGTTGAAGATCGGCGATGAACTCAGCGTTGAAGGCAGCCGTGCCAAGAACGGCACCAACAAGATGAACGCCAGATCTGTGAAGTTCACCGCAACGGGCATCAGCCTGCAGGCGGGATCCAGTCAGGGAATCAACAACTAGTTCGTTTAGTTCGAAACGGGGGAGGTTCGACTTGCTAAACCAGCGATTCATGTCGTTATCTGCCATTGGTGTAATGCTCATCATGGTGTTGGCGTTCACGATGTATCTCGCCGGTCAGGGTGCGCCCGCACCGCAGGGAACTGCTGGAGCAGGTGCGGCGCCCCCTCTTCCCCAGGATAACGGCCAGGCCGCCGGCGGAGCGCGTGGAGCGCGCGGCGGCGGCAATAACCGTGGCGGTGGCGGTGGGCCAGCAGCCGCTGCTCCCAAATTTCCAGACGGCACGCCGCGTCTGGGTGCGATTCCAGGCCAGACCGGGCTGTGGAATGGCGGCGGTGGCGGTAATGCCGATGTTCCCTATCAGCCGTGGGCTAAGGCCATTTCCGACTATCGGCGAGTGAATGAATTCGAACCGCACACCCGATGCAAACCGTCTGGCGGACCGCGTCAGTTCCTGACTCCCTACGGAGTCGAAATTGTGGACCTGCCCGAACTCAAGCGCATCATGATTATGGATATCGGGGGGCCTCATACCTTCCGAATCATCTACATGGATGGACGTCCACACCCGAAAGACCTGAACCCCAGCTTCTACGGCCATTCCATCGGCAAATGGGAGGGCGATACGCTGGTCGTGGATACCATCGGCTTTAACGAAAAATTCTGGATCGACAGAGGCCAGGCGCCGCACACCGAAAAGCTGCATTTGATCGAGAAGTTCACGCGGACGGACATGAATACCATGCAGTACGAGCTGACCGTCGAAGATCCCGGCGCTTACACCGCCAAATGGTCTCGCAGCTCCAGCATGAGATTTGGCGCGAATTCGGAACTATTCGAATACGTCTGCCAGGATAATAACTTCGCACCGGAACTTCTTGTCGGATCCGAACAAAGGAAAGTCGACCGCAGCAGCCAGATTGTTCCGTAAGTGCCAAGCCGTTTTTATATTTTTTGAAATGGAATTAGTGGAGGAGAGATGCGACTGAAAGCCGCCTGTCTGTTTTTGATTCTGGCCGGCGTTGCGGCAACTGTACCGGTATCGGCTCAACAAGGATTTCCGATGAACGGAACATGGGCCGGCGACTGGGGGCCCAATGCCACCCGCCGCACCCAGGTGACTTTGGTCATGAGCTGGGATGGCAAGAAGATTTCCGGATTGATCAACCCTGGCCCGGACAGTGTACCGATCGCGAGCGCCACTCTGGATTCCTCCAAGTGGGCCTTTCACCTGGAAGCGGATGCGAAGGACCCCAATTGCAAGGTGATGCGTTTTGTCGCCGACGGGAAGCTTGATGACCTCGGTTCCTACACTCGAACCGTGAAGGGAACATATACCTACGGTACGGAAAAAGGGGATTTCAAGATTAAGCGAGACTAGCTGAGACCAGTAAAGGACAGTTGCCGACGAACAACCACAGTTCTCGCCCGGTGCCCGCGTCGCAGCCCTTCGCAGAGCCAATTCATACGGTATCGAAAAAGTTCAGTTTCTTTGACCGTTAAACTTGACTCTCTTCACGCTCGCGAATAGCCTATCGTCGAGAAAGTCACAACTTGCCATCGTCTCGAAAGGAGATATGAAAGTGAGAATCCGTTTGAATTCGATGATCACTGCCGCGGCTGTGTCCGTCTTAGTTACAGCCACATTGATAGCAATGGGTCAGGGAGCGCCTCAGGCACCTGCGGCAGGCGCACGAGGAGGCGCAGCAGCTGCCGCCGGAGGGCAAGGTCAGGCTCCGGCTAACGGAGCTCCTGCAGCAGGCGCACAGCGCGGAGGAGGACGTGGTGCTGGTGGCGGTGGCGGACGCGGAGGCCAGAACGCGGCTCCGGCCGGACCCGTTCCCCGTCTGTCGAATGGCAAACCGGATCTGAGCGGGCATTGGGCCGAGCCTTACACCAACAATATGGCCGGCAGAGGCGCAGTCCTCGATCCCAAAACCAGAACGGCCATTACCATGGCGCGCGCGGGCGAAATGTATCCCGAGGCACCACGTGACGGCGGCGGCCGCGTTAAAACTTTTGATCTGCCTTATACCGAATTAGGGTTGAAGGAGTGGAAGGCCTACGATCCGGTCAAAAACGGAGACTATGCCGGGAGCTGCTTGCCGTTCGGTATGTCCCGCAACATTAATTCGCCCCATGGTTCGCAGTTCGTCCACAGCGTCGATGCATTGGCCATGTTGTGGGAGCAGAACACATGGTTCACCTTCGTACCCATTGAACCAAATCCGCTGAAATGGCCCGCAGACATTCCACCGGCCTGGAACGGATATTCTATAGGGCACTGGGATGGCGACACTCTGGTCATCGAGACCAAGAATTTTAACGGCTATACCAAGCTGGACACTACCGGTCACCCCCACAGCAAAGATGTGGTGATGATCAATACGTTCCTTAGAACGGATTCCAATAGCATGACGCATACTGTGACCATTCACGATCCCAAAATGTATAGCGTGGATTGGATGAATGTCCGCACCTGGAGACTCAAACCGGCCAACGATGTGCTCATGGAGTACTCGTGCGAAGAGAATAACGGTGGAATCTTCGACGGCTCCATCACGCTGTGGAAGAAGCCGGACGTCGTGGAATAGCCCGAACGCCCTCTGAAAACAAAGACGGCCGACAAACCTCACATGGTTTGTCGGCCGTCTTTGTTTTCTGGCCACTTCGAATGCGATCCCTTTCTTACCTTTACCGCAAAACGGATAAACTTCAGAGCCGCGTCGCAGCGGCAGTCCTATAG
The DNA here is from genome assembly GCA_041481485.1 of Terriglobia bacterium. Lineage (GTDB taxonomy): Bacteria > Acidobacteriota > Terriglobia > 20CM-2-55-15 > 20CM-2-55-15 > JBGPBY01. The sequence goes on along the minus strand of JBGPBY010000118.1, from coordinate 10,621 downwards.
CCACCGGCGTGGGCCCGCTAAGTCGTGCTCCCTTTGTCCACCGGCTAACGCCGGTGGCTATGGGAAACTTGCCCGCCAGGCGGCTGGGAACGCGACGGCACGCTGCTCCAGCCGCCCTAAAACAACAAGGCCCGCGAACTGAGGTTCGCGGGCCTTTGAATTTGAATCGAAAAGTATTTAGTACTGAGGCGCGTTACCGGAAAATACGTTCTTCCCGTCCTGCGTCGTGATGGTGGCTTGGCCGACGTTGGGAGAATCCGGATTCTTCGCGGGATTTCCCTTTACGGTGACGGTCTGCCCAACCTTCAGTGTCGTGGATCTCCAGCCGGCGCGGTACAGCGAATTCGGCGGACCGCCTTCTACGCGATACATGTGTTCTTTGCCGTTGGCATCCTTCGCTACGACCTGGGTGTAAATGTGGGGATTGCCCCACTCCACTACTTTTACGGTTCCGGTAAAGGTAATGGTCTTTGTGGTATCGAACTCCGCTGATACGGAGTGATGGGCGAAGATGGGCGCTGCAGCAACCAGCACTCCGACCCCAAGAATTACGCTCATAAGCTTTCGTGTCACTACAACACCTCCCTCAACTATTCCGTGGATTCCCGATGCAAATTATTCAAGCGCTGCACATTCAAGTCAAGAACTATTCAAGCCACGGAGAGTCTAGTCCTGAAGTCTTAAAATTTACTGAAGAACCTCGAAAAATGGCATGTACCGGCCGAGCACAATCAGCGAAATCCAGAGGAAAAGGGAACTGGCCGCAACCAGTTTTGCGGAAAAGGGAGCGTCGTCTCCGGGTCCGACGTTGGCGACCGACCGGAATGCGCTGGTGCAGTAGAACAGCAGCAGGTTTGCTCCGGCGGCGACCATAAAGACCATCTTGAGCTGGAAGTCCGGATTGTTGGTGTAGAAGTTTGGCATGCCGATAAAAAAAAGTATGCCAGTCACGATGTTGATGACAAAGCCGGCGATTCCCCACGGCACAAAACGGTGCAGCGCCGCCACCGGCAAAGGCTTGAGGAAACCCAGGATGCGGATGTTGAGAATGCCCAGTGAGCCAACCAGCAGGATGAGGCCAATGAAGTGAAGATCCTCGAGGACAGGCCAAATCCACATCGAATAATTGATGACAAAGTCCTGAACCATCGGCACGATCTTTCCGCCGGCTGTTCCCAGTGCGGAAATGGGCTCTTTCTCGGTCACGATTTCCGGATGCCGGATATTCCCGCCGGTGTTTCCGGTAATGGACATCATGGCCACGGTCGTAACCAAAAACAGAAGCACTATGGCCGCAACTCCTCCAGACAGCGAGGCCCCGTGGCCTTCCTTTCGCGGAATGCTGTAGCGCCAAAGCCCGAGCAGTGCCAAACCGCCCGTGAGTTCCATGAACAACAGTGAAATAAAAGCGGCTCCCTGATGATTCTCGACCATCGTCATGGACACGTCCGGCGCGTCTTTGAGTGCCTGCTGGGCGGCGTTGCCGCTCATGTATGCGGGAATCGACATCAGCGCAAGAAACACAATCAGCACCAGGCTGATTTGTTTCAGGGATTCCCGGTTGGCGAAAATCGCAACCACGAACAACCCGAGCGCGATGATCGTGCCGAGAATCGGCCAATGGTTCAGAAGCAGGTGGTAGTGCGCCGTGTACATTGCCGTCGAAGTCTCCTACCCGTCATAGCGGATGTGCGTCGCCGTGTACGCCAGCATCCGGCCTGAAGTAACGGCACCCAGCCATAAGATCAGCGACAGCATGGCCAGCGTTTTGCCCTTGAGCATCATGTCGGATTCGCTTAGCGTGGCGTCGCTAAAGACGCGTTTCCAGATCATGCGCATCACCACGACAGAAAGCGCAATCAGAATCATCTTGAGGTAAAAATCCCAGTTCATGAAAGCTTTGGTCGGATACGCAATGATCAACATTGCTCCGGAAACGATTTGAATCCAGAAGCCCAGCCACAGGATTCCATATAGCTTTCGAAGAGGTGACAGCGGCACGTCGCGGGCAACGCCAAGAATTCGCAAATCGATGATCACGCTTGCTCCAACGAGCAACCCCATACCGACGGCATGAGCGCTGATGACGAACCAATAGGCGAACAGCGACGGAGAATCGCGAATCCACATGCTGATTCCGCTTTCTTCCACGGTTTTAAAAATCAAAGGAATAAGCAAATTCGCCTCCCCTAAAGGACTCCGGTTTGAATCATCGAACGCGGGCGCAATGTGTCACAGGCCCAAGTGTCGTGTCAAGGGGAGGGCCTGCAGCCCCCTGTAGGCGCGGTCTGTGACCGCGCACAATCTCTGATATCTGACAGTCTGAAAAACTGTGCGCGGTCATAGACCGCGCCTACAGGGGGTCATCAAGAATTCGGAGACGGGATTACTTACTTTTTGGTGAGTTTGAAATCGCCTTTGGTGCTGTCGTGATTCCAGGAGCCGGTCATCGTGTTTCCGGAGAGCTTACCGTCGATAATAAAGTGAACTGTCCCGCCACCACGAGGGTTGGCCGACTCTGCTTCCATATGAACGGCATTTGTTGCCGCGGTGTAGGTCGACTTCTGCAGCATCACGTCCGGTCTCGATGGCTGAATCGATTTGACGGTTCCGCTCAGTGCTTTTCCATCCCACTTCAATTCGACGCTGACCTGATTTCGATCATTGGCATTTGGTCCCCAATCTCCGGTCCAGGTTCCGCTCAATGGATCCGCACTAGCAGCGGCGCGTTGCTGCGCCACCACCGGAATCGTCACTGCAAGGCATGCCAGCAGGCAAATCAAAATAGCTGTCGTCTTTCTCATCAATCCTCCAAGTGAAGTTGGTTCGCGAAATACTATCACGGCTAACCGAGTTGTTCGATCCGCCCGTCTGCATGATGCGCATTGCGTCCTGCCGAGCGAGCCTGCACGGGATCATCCGCCGGCCAGGGCCAGCCGCCGAACTGGGTTCTCTGGTAATCGGCCATCGCCTGCTGAATTTCGCTTCTCGTATTCATGACGAACGGCCCGTATTGAACCACAGGTTGTCCGATTGGACGGCCCTGCAAGAGAAGCATCTCACCCTCTCCCGCACCATTTTGAAGTGGCGCATCGGCATCCGCACGGAGTTTGACGGCCGATCCCAGCGGAATGGCCCGCCCGCCAATTTCAAGCGACGAACCCGCGAAAAAATACAGCGTGCGATGGACTCCCGGCGTCGTTGCCGGCACGGTCCAACGGGCTCCAGGAGACATCTTGACTGTCCAGATCGCAACGCCGGTATCCGAACGTGACGCCCAGGATTTCGGGGGAGGAGGAGGCGCCTTTGCATCTCCAAGGCTCCCGGCCACGACAATCACTTCCGTGGAACGTCCCTGCTCGTCCTTGAAAACCTGATGTGGAATGTCCTTGTCCCAAAGCATCGCAAAGTGAGGTTCAACGAATTTATCTTCGGCAGGAAGATTCAACCAGATTTGAAACAGCTCGAGCGGATTGGGCTCCTTCGAATTCAGCAGCGGAAACATTTCCGAATGGACGATTCCCTTGCCCGCCGTCAGCCACTGCACGTCTCCGGGGCCGAATCGCGCCGTGGCGCCGAGTGAGTCGGAATGGTCGATGTAACCACGGCGCATGATGGTCACGGTTTCGAATCCGCGATGGGGATGCTGGGGAAACCCCGGCACGACATTGCCGTGGTACATGCGCCAGCCATCTTTGCCTTCGAAGTCCTGACCAATATTGCGGCCGGACAATGAAGCGGCCGGACCGAGCCGGTCGTTGCCTGCGGGATATCTATCATTGTGATAGACACAGAATAAAAACGGATCCGAAGTTTCCCAGGGAAATCCCATGGGTCTTGCACTTAAAACAATGTCATCGGCCATTTGCTGTCTCCTTCGGTGGTCTTCCATTGAACATTGAACATTTCGGGGAAATGTTCAATGTTCAATGTTCAATGGAAGACCACCGCGCATCTATCTGGAATCCCTTTTCAACGTTTTCGCGATCTCCGCAATTTTCTTCCCGTGTGCCAGCGCGCGGGCCGCGCTGTCTTGTTCACCGCCGGTCGCCTGAACAATCGCCGGAGGCACAACAATAAATCCAGCTCGAAGAATTGTTGTCGCCAAGGCATCCATTCCCGCGTCGCTTTGGATGGCAGCGGCAACCTTGCCTTCAAGTTTTCCGGCGGATCTCAATTCCTCGATCAAATCCAGATGTTCGGTCCACTCCGGTGAGACGGAGGAAAAGTCGGGAGGCGCCACAAAGATGATCGCATCGGCACGCAGCACATCCGCTTCCTTCGGTGCGATGTATTCCTTTTGCATCCGTTCCAGTGCCTTGCGGCACTCGGCACTTTCGGGCACCGGGGCGTTCCCAATGTCCGCCAGCCGTCGAAAACGAATCTGTGCCCGGGCCTGGACTGCTCCCACAGCGGCGGCAAGCGCCAGCTTCTCCGTGGTTCCGCAGCGGGAATAAAACGTAATGAGAACTTCCATGAAAAACGGTGCCGTTATGCCAGGTCGAACAACAGAAATTCCGTTCCGCCGCTCCCGTTTGTCGAAAACGACAATTCCTTTTCGCCGCTTGCCGACGCTCCATCGCCTTCCCGGAGCGGCTGACCGTTCATTGAAACGCTGCCTCGGAGAACCTGCATCCATGCGAATCGCCCCGGAACGATCGCATACTGTATCGATTCAGACGATCCCAGTTCGGCAACATAGATTCGTGCGTCCTGATTGATGACTGTCGACGAACCGGCGGCACTGCGATCCGGTCCTGCAATCAGGCGGAATCTGCCGCGCTTTTCCTCCGGTGCGAATGCGATCTGTTGATAAGACGGCGTGAGGTCTTCGGCAGAAGGTTCAATCCATATTTGAATGGAATGCACTCGTTCGGTTTCCGACGCATTGAATTCGCTGTGCACAATACCTGTTCCCGCAGACATGGCCTGTACCTCGTTGGGTCGAAGCACGTGTTGTTCGCCCATGCTGTCACGATGAAGAAGTCCGCCTTCGAGTACATACGTTACGATTTCCATATCGCGATGGGCGTGCGGTCCGAATCCGCGGCCGGCCGAGATAAAGTCATCATTCAAAACCCGCAGCGAACGGAAATTCATGTGCGCAGGGTCGTAGTACGCGGCGAATGAAAACGTGTGGTGTGCATCGAGCCAGCCGTGATTCGCGTGGCCCCGGTCTTCGCTTTTTCGCAGTGTGATCATTGTGAGTCAGCGCACGTTGACGCTGTATCCTCCATCGACCGCAATCTGCGCGCCATTGACGTAACGCGCCCGGTCCGAAGCCAGAAAAACGACCATATCGGTGACCTCCGCCATGTCTCCCCAGCGACCGGCGAGAATTCCAAGTCTCTTGCACGCTTCGTCAAGAAATTCGCCTTTTGTCTTGCCCTGCTGGCGTCCCATGGTTTCCGCCCATGTCTCACGCCATTCGGTGGCGATCAGTCCGGGGATGACGGAATTGACGGTGATCTGGTCAGTCGCCAGGTCCTGCGCGAGGTATTTGGTCACATGATTCATCGCAGAATTATTGAAGCCGTGAGTCATGGCCGGCGTGAGGACACTGACACCGGCGATGCCGCTGATATTGATGATGCGCCCGCTTCCATCTTTCGGAAAATGCGGCAGGCAGGCCTGAACCGCACGTAATGCGCCCATCATTTTCCCGTTAATGTCGTCCATCCACTCGCTGTCGGACCATGTGATCTGCCGATCCGTCCGCCGGATGGCGCTGCCCGCATTGTTGACCAGAATATGAATGGATCCGAACTTCCCGGCGGCGGAATCGATCGCAGACTTCACTGCTTCGGTGCTCTTCACATCCGTGGGAATTGCGAGAACTCCAGCCTTGCTCTTGCGCTGTATTTCTCGGGCCGTTTCATCCAGAGCTTCCTGTCCCCGGGCAAGCAGGACCACGTTCACACATTCCGACGCAAGACCTTCTGCGATGGATTTCCCAATACCTTTGCTGGCGCCGGTGATGACAGCTGTGCGTCCTTTGAGTCCCAGTTCCATCGGACCAAAGTATAAGTCGATCTTGAAGCACTGTGTATAATTTCGCCCGCATGCAATCGCACGAAAAGCAAATGGGATCCGGCCTGGCGCGTCTTGGCCTTCAGCTCTCCGACTGGTTCGAACGCTGGTTTCCAGACGCATTCGCCCTGGCTCTGGTCGCTGTGGCCATCGTTTTTGCCGCATGCCTTTTCGTCGGTAGTTCGGTGATGCAAACGGCCCAATGGTTCGGTTCAGGATTCTGGGATCTCGTCGCATTCACGATGCAGATGACGATGATCATCGTTACGGGATATGCCGTCGCCACATCGCCTCCGGTCTTCGCAGTCATCCGAAAAATGTCGGGAATTCCCAAAAACGGGCGAAGTGCAGCCGCATTCGTCGGACTTTTCTCGATGTTGTCGTCCCTGTTTTCGTGGAGTTTCAGTTTGATCTTCAGCGGATTGCTCGCGCGAGAAGTCACACACCGCGTGAAGGGAGCCGATTATCGGGCGATCGGGGCCGCAGCTTACCTTGGAGTCGGAAGCATCTGGGCGCTCGGATTATCCTCTTCTGCGGCGTTGATCATGGCGACTCCGGCATCGCTGCCGCAGTCGATCATGAAAATCAGCGGAGTTATTCCGATAAGCCAAACGCTTGGCTTATGGCAAAGCATGGCAACAGCCGCAATTCTTCTCGCCATTTCCATGGCCATCGCTTTCTATTCTGCTCCGGCAAATGCGCAAGCCCGTGGAATGGCGGAAATGGGTGTCGTCTACTCTGCTTCCAGCGAAAAACCGGATGGTGAACGGCCAGCCCGACCCGGAGAATGGCTCGAGCACAGCCCACTGCTGACCGTGCTGGTGGCGATTCTCGGCATCGGCTATCTCGTCATGGAAGTTTCGGCGAAAGGCATTAGCGTCATCCTGGATCTGAATCACTATATTTTTGCGTTTCTGATTGCGGGATTGGTGCTGCACTGGCGGCCGCGATCGTTCATGCGAGCGATTGCCGCGGGAGTGCCATCGGCTGCAGGCGTGCTGATTCAGTATCCGCTTTATGCGGGCATCGTGAAAATGATGACGGAATCCGGACTCGCCAAACGCATGGCAGAGTCGTTTGTGGCGGTTTCCAATCACCACACGTTCCCGGTGCTGGTTGGGATCTACTCCGCAGTTCTCGGACTGTTCGTGCCCTCTGCCGGAGGAAAATGGCTGATCGAAGCGCCGTATTTGCTGGATGCTGCAAAATCCCTCCAGGTGCATCCGGGCTGGGTGGTGCAAACCTATAACGCGACCGAAGCGCTCGCAAACCTGATTCATCCGTTCTGGATGCTGCCTCTGCTGGGGATCCTGAACCTCAAAGCACGCGACATCGTCGGCTATGCCACGCTTCAGTTTGTGGTGCACGTGCCGGTGGTGCTGTTCCTGGTATGGATTCTGAATTACACATTCAGGTGAGCGTCCTCACTTGCAACTGTGAGTTTGTCTGTTGTCCGTTGATTAATGGCCCTGGTGACATTTTCGAAATGACCCAATAGGTCAAATCGCGGTCCGGGCTGGATTCCTCCTGCTCTCGCCGCCCGTGTCCCAAACAGTCAATCCGGACATTGACCCATTGGGTCATTTGGAAAATGTCACCAGGGCCATTAATCAACGGACAACAAATCAATGGACAATTGCAAGTGAGGACGCTCACTACACCGCGCCTACAGTTACTCCTTATGAATGTCGTGGCGGAGCGTCTCCTTTGCCAAAGCAACCGCCACTATTGTCACGACACTCATGCCGATGAGATACGCTGAAATCGCGCCACCCGCATATCCCCGCTTCAGAAGTGCGGTTCCAATGAAAGGCGACAAACCTCCCGCCAATACCGAAGCGAGCTGAGATCCCAGGGACGCGCCGCTATACCGTACTCGCGTTCCAAACATCTCCGAAAGCAATGCCGCCTGTGGCGCATACATCGCGGCGTGAGAAAACAAGAAGGCGAGGACGAGCCCCAGCCACACCAGCGAAGCCACTCCGGTGTCCAGCATCCGAAACAGCGGGTAAGCGAGGATCGCTGTCGAGATGGCACCGAACATGTACACCGGACGCCGTCCGATGCGATCCGAAAGCGCACCGAAAAGAGGGATTGCGAATAACTCAAATACAGACGCGATCAGGATTCCAGTCAAGACCACCGATTGCGCCATGTGCACATGCTGGGTGGCGTACACCAGCACAAACGCACTATAAATGTAGAACGATCCGTTCTCTGCGTAGCGGGCGCCCATTGCCAGCAGCACCTGTCGCGGATATTTTCGAAAGACTTCGACAATCGGCATGCGTGATTCTGTACCGGTAGCTTTCAGACGCGCGAACGAAGGTGTCTCCAGAATCTTGAGCCGGATGATCAGCCCGACACCGACCAGGACAATGCTGATGAGAAACGGAATTCGCCAGCCCCACGCCAGAAAGTCTCCTTCCGGCATGCGCGCAAATCGAGAGAATACAAGGTTCGCCAGCAGCAGGCCCGCCGGCACACCAATCTGAGGCCAGCTTCCATAAAACCCTCGCCTGCCAGCGGGAGCGTGTTCGATGGCCATCAAGACTGCCCCTCCCCACTCGCCACCCACACCGAAACCCTGAACGACACGCAACGCGACAAGTAAAAGAGCCGCCCATAATCCAATGTCAGCGTACGTGGGGAGCACACCAATCAGAAATGTGGAGAATCCCATCAGGACCAGTGAGAGCACCAGCATGGATTTGCGTCCAACGCGATCGCCAAAGTGGCCGATCACGATTCCTCCAATCGGACGCGCCACGAATCCCATCGTGACGGTAGCAAATGCCGCCAATGTTCCCATCAGCGGGTCAAACTCCGGGAAAAACAGTTTGTTGAAAACTAGAGCCGCAGCAGTGTTGTAGAGAAAGAAGTCGTACCACTCGATGGTGGTGCCAACCAGGCTGGCGAGCGCGATCAGTTTTATGGATCCGGGTTTTGATTCCGTCATGACTCTCCTAAAAAGTCCGATATCGGGATATCCTCTGTGTCGCGAACCAACGGAGAATAGTCGAAACCGGCATTTTGGACCATGACAAGTATCGTTCCAATGTGGATTAATGGCCGCCCTGTGGAAGCGGAAGGCGCACGCCAGGGAAACGTGCACGCCCCCGCCACAGGGGAAGTGATCCGAACCGTGGCCTTCGCCAGGGCTGGCGAGATCGATTGTGCGGTGCGTTCGGCCGAGACCGCATTCTTATCCTGGAAAGAAACCACAGCGCTGAATCGCTCTCGGATTCTCGGCCGCTTCTGCGACCTGCTTCGAAAAAACCAGGAACCGCTTGCACGATTGATTTCCGAAGAACACGGAAAATCGGTGTCCGATGCCATGGGATCCATGCAGCGGGGAATCGAAGTGGTCGAATTTGCAGTCGGCGCACCACACCTGCTCAAAGGTGCGTTTTCAGAAAACGTGGCGAGGGACATCGATAGTCATTCGGTTCTACATCCCCTGGGAGTGTGTGCCGGGATTACGCCTTTCAATTTTCCGGCGATGGTTCCGTTGTGGATGTTTCCCATGGCTCTGGCCTGTGGCAACACCTTTGTGCTCAAGCCTTCTGAAAAGGTTCCGTCGGCCAGCATGCGAATGGCCGAGCTGCTGAAAGAGGCGGGGCTTCCAGACGGCGTGCTGAATGTGGTGCACGGTGACAGCGAAACGGTGGACGCGCTCATTGCGCATCCCGGCGTTCGTGCGATTTCCTTTGTCGGCTCCACTCCGGTTGCGCGGCACATCTATGCTGCTGCCGCACAACACGGCAAGCGCGTTCAGGCTCTCGGCGGCGCAAAAAATCATGCGGTCATCGCGCCGGATGCAGATATGGAAGCGGCAGCCGATGCATTGATGTCAGCCGCATTCGGATCCGCCGGGCAGCGCTGCATGGCGATTTCCGCGGTAGTGGGGATTGGTGCGGCGGGTGATTCTATTGTTGAGGCGATGACCCGTAAAGCAAGTCGGTTGACGCCCGCGGATACCGGACCGTTGATCACCTCGGTTCAGTGCGAACGCATCCGGACCCTGATCGACGAAGGGATTACACAGGGAGCGAAGCTGACACTGGATGGCCGCGAATGGGGCGCCGCTGGAAACTCGAAGGGATTTTACTTCGGACCAACGATATTTGACCGCGTCACGACGGAGATGAGCGTCTACCAAAAGGAAATTTTTGGCCCGGTTCTGGTGGTGCTTCGGACAAATTCCATCGAAGAAGCTATCGGCCTGGTCAACCGGAATCCCTATGGAAATGGCGTGGCCATTTTTACGCAATCCGGCGGCGTGGCCCGGCGATTCGAGAATGAAATCGAGGCCGGAATGGTCGGAGTGAATGTGGCGATTCCCATTCCGATGGCGTTCTTTTCGTTCGGAGGCTGGAAGGCGTCACTGTTTGGAGACCTCTGCATGCACGGCATGGAAGGTGTGTACTTTTACACGCGGCGGAAGACCATCACGAGCCGTTGGGCGTAGAAATGGCGGGCTCCCACCTTCTGCCTACTTTACAGACAGCGGACTGCTGGGGAAGACGCGTTCCCAGCCGCGTTAGCGGCGGCAGGTCCCTTAGCCACCGGCGTCAGCCGGTGGAATATC
>JBGPBY010000117.1:0-16457 GCA_041481485.1 Terriglobia bacterium | reverse complement strand
TGACGTGGAAAACGTGGTTTCGTCTCAGGCAGTGGCGGTTAAGCGGCGGGCCCGGTGTTCCATGGGTTCTCGATATGGGCGATCACCGGGAGATTCCGGGCAATCCGGTCACACCGTCATCGCGGCTCGAGCAGAACGAAGCCATATTTGACAAGGCACGCTCGGTGAATGGCGCATTTTGTGTCGCGACGCACTATTGGGAGTTCTCTGCTCCGAGCAACCATCCCGGGGACCCGGCCGTTGGGCAACAGCTTCGACGGCTCATAGAACGTGCGGTTCAGGACAAAAGCGTGCTCTGGCGTTCGGTTGGAGAAACCATCTCGCAATGCCGCCCGATGATTTGAATTCCTGAAGGTTCCGTGTGAAAGTACTCATCCTACATTCCGAACTGGGCATGCTGAGAGGCGGCGGTGAGAACTTTGTCAAAAATCTCTTTTCGGAATTTGCCCGCCGGGGACACCAGGTTCATGCAGCGTTCGCAGCGGATCCGTTCGGCCGATATCCAGTAACTCTCCCGGAATTGTTTACGGTATTGCCCGTTTCGGGCTGGTGGTTCCGCCAGTCAGGACAAAAATGGCTTTCCATATTCGGGAGCAGAATTCCAAACGGCAGTTCGATTCGACCATTGTGGGATCGTTTTCAGGAAGGACTCGGGTGGCGGAATTTTCGCTGGTATAACCTGCGATTCACAAAGCGAATCGGCAAGATGTTTGAAGACCGCTGGAACGACTATGATCTGGTATTCGTCAATGGTCTGGATCTGGCTCTTCTCGCTGCTGCGTTTCGTCCGACGATGCTATGGCTGGCAGGTCCGCTGAGTGCAGATCATGAACCTCAACTCCGCAAGGTTCCGATCGTATCGGCAGACGGCGATGCGTTTCTCCAAATGCAGCAATTCCTCGGAGAGCACATCACCGAGTTGTCCATTGGTATGGACGGCTCGCGCTTTCATCCTGCCGAAGAAAGCGAACGCAGCAATCTGGGATGGGATGCCGGACACTGCGTCTTTGGCTATGTCGGCCGCCTTACCGAACTGAAGGGCGCGGATATTCTGGCAAAGGCATTTTCTCAAGTCTCCCGGGCGTATCCTCATTCACGTCTTCTGATTCTTGGGAGCGGCGAGGCCGAACAGACGGTACGCTCTATTCTCAAACCACAGATTGCAGCGGGTCATATCAAATTCCATCCCGGAGTTGACCATCAGCGATTGCCATTCTGGTATCGCGCCATGGACGCGTTTGTCCTTCCCAGCCGTTATGAAAACTTCTCAAACGCGCTGCTCGAAGCTTCAGCCTGCGGCATTCCATTCATAGCTTCCGACGTGGGAGGAAATCGAATCTTGCGGCAGAGCGGAGGCTGCGGCGATCTGTTCAAGGCTGGATCGGTCGAGGACCTCGTGCATTACATGCGCAATTTCATTCAGAATTCGAATGAAAAGAAATCTCAGGCCCGCAACTTCTCGCCGGTCATTCGAGCGAAGTACTCATGGTCGGCAACTGCAGACAAGCTGGAATGGATACTGAATTCGCGGCTCGCGTTGTCATGTTCCTTCAAATCCTCTGAACCAATGGCCAAATCCGGGCAACCCCTGTGAAGATAGTTCTGGCCAACAGCATTGTTTACCGCTATGCCGTTGGGGCGTCGAATGCACAGGGTGGAGCGGAGCGATTTCAGTGGCTGCTTGCCAGGGCGTTAACGGACGCTGGATGGTCCGTAGTCGTTGGAGTGCGCGATGGTATCGCTCCGGGGCAGGAACAAGTGATCGACGGAGTACGCTTTGTTGGAATGAAGAATGGAAACTTTATTCTGGCGTGGTGGAAGTTCCTCGATGACCAAAAGCCGGACTGGTGGTTTTGGCGTGCTGCGGATCCTTTATGGGCTGTATTGCTGAGCGTTGCCAGACTGAGGGGAGTGCGTACCATTTTCTCCGCAGCCTATGATACTGACGTGTTGCCACGCACGGCCTTGTTCCGCCGCAAGAGATGGTGGCCGTTATACGCATGGGGCCTCGGTCGCGTGGACCGAATTTTTGTCCAGCACAGTGGTCAATTTCAAAACCTGTCCACCAGTCTAAAAGCGAAGGCGCAGGTTCTTCCGGGTCTGGTCGCAATTCCGGAAAGAGTGAAAGCACGGAAGGAGCGCGGAGATTACATGGTATGGGTGGCTTCCCTCCGGCCGCATAAGCGACCGGACCTGCTCATCGAATTGGCGCGCCGAACTCCGGAAATACGCTACGTCGTATGTGGCGGCAAATCGACATTCGGAACATCTGCGGAATTCAGCGAGAAGATCCTGGCCGACCTCCGCTCGCTGCCCAATATCGAACATCTTGGCGATGTTCCGCATCAGCAGGCACTCGAGATTATTGCAAGCGCAACGGCTTTGGTTTCTACGTCGGATATGGAGGGATTTCCCAACATTTTCCTGGAGGCATGGGCTTCCGGCACTCCTGTCGTTAGTCTCAAGATTGATCCCGATGATGTCATTCGGGAAAAGGGACTGGGATTTATTTCCGGAAGTCTGGACCGCGCCGTCTCCGACGTGCGTAATTTGTTGATGTCACCCTCGACTTTTGAAACGATTTCATGCAAGGCTCGGGCCTATGTGGAAGCCACACACACCGGTCCGGCCGTCGTCCGTGCATTTGAAAAGGCTGTACCTGGAGCTATGCACACCATGAACATTTCTCAGCAAGTGCACCGGCAATGAGAATGATTGAACGCGCCCGGTTTGGAGATCGAAAACTGTTTGCGGAAAGCGCGACTCCTGTCGTGGCGAGGTCGGCGTCGGGTTCATTTCGACACCTGGAGTACGCGCTTTACGTTTCAATTTTTTACTCTTATACCGGTCCGGCTCTGGGAATCAGCGTTCCATACTTAGCAACGATAGTGGTAATGGCCCTGACGGCATTCTGCATTCTCAGGCGCCGGTCGAGTTTACGGATGATATTCAGGCCGGTTTTCCGTCCAATGCTTTGCATTATTTCCTTACTTGCGATTCAGTACTTCATTCATAGCACCGGCTTTTCTGACCTGGTCCCGTTTTTTGTCTGGGCAGCAATTATTGTCCTCATCCAATCCGCCTACGTTCGTCCAGGCTTTTTTCATCGCTTTTCATTTGTGATGTTTGTGGTTGGCATCTCGCTGATTCCGTTCATGGACCTGCGTCCTGGGGAAGGATCTGAGCGGGCAGGCCTTTCGATATCATCAGTACTCGCAAATCCAAATGCATTGGCTGTCTGGTTTGGATTTTGCGCAATCTACTTCCTGCTTCGGACGCTTCAGGCTTCAAGAATGCATGACCGATTGATTTCCGTTGGTCTCTCGCTTACGAGCATGCTCATTGTGGGACTCACCGTCAGCAGAAGTGTATTGATCGGAGTCGCAATCTCGATTGTTCTGTGTTTTCGGGAACAATTGAAACGTGGATTCATCCCTGTACTCGTGGCGGTGGTTCTGGCATGCGGTGGATTCGCCTACGGCCTGTTCGACAATACGATCGGACATTACGTAAGTCGCGGTACCGAGGAGGAAGGCCGCACCGGAGTCATTCCGTACGCCGTTCAACGCTTCCTGGAGAACCGGCTTGTCGGCGTTGGAGTCAGTAACATCGGAACGGTCGTGCCTGGCCATGACAGCGGCACTGCCCCTCACAACGCCCTGCTGTTTTTCGCACTCTCGTCAGGAGTCGTTCCGCTTTTTCTATTTCTCGCTTACTGGCTTCAAGCATTTAAGGGAGTGCTTCGTTCCAGGATCAATCACCCATATTCGGGCTATTTAATGCCCCTTCTGATGTATTGCACCATCGCATTGATGTTTAACGACACGGTGTATATGTTTCCGTGGTTCATCGCCGTGCTCTCTGCTTGCATGATCACCTCAAAAACGACCGGCCGAAGCTGGTCTCCGATAAGTTACTCCAGGATGTAAACCTCCTTTCGGAACGGACCGTGGGAGATTCCCTTTCCGCCTGAGATGAGAATTCATTTGCTGGCACGAAGACACGGCGGGACACTCGTGTGAGTACAGGAAGGGCTTCGAGCATGAAACTTATCAACTTCAATAATATGAATAGATTACCGCGTTCGAGGACTTATTCAATGAAGCCCAATCCCCTGGCGGCACTGGTGGCCTTGTTGATTCTATTTGCTCTCGTTCTTCCGATTCGGGCGCGAACGGCTTCCACATATTATCTGTCACTGGCGACGAACTCCCCGGCGGGCAGCGACTCGAATAATTGCCTATCTATAATTACACCCTGCGCCACTTATGCGCGCGTGGCCTCGATGGCCGTTCCCGGAGACACCATCGACGTTCGCGGCGGGACTTATAACTCGAGTTGGGACAACGGCGGGACAGAATGTCCGCGTTGCACGGCGGGAACGAACCTCACGGAAGGTTCGGGAGCCATCACCGTAAAGGCGCATGCCGGAGAGACGGTCATTGTCCGCGAAAATACCATTTCGCGCCCGTACTGGCGGTATATCGGAATTAATGTCGATTCGAATGATGTCTATGCTGGCGTCCTCGTTACGACATCGTATATTTACTATGGCGGAGTCGATGATGCACACCGAGTCGAAATTCGCAGGTCCAAATGGCAGGGCTTTTTTACCCAAAACTATGACCCGCCGAATGAAACGAAAGGGATCCACCTTCAATACTTTTACATTCATGACAACGGCAACCGGTCGCCGCAACCGCACGTCCCGCTCCATGGTTCCTATTGGGAGTCGGGTTACGGAGTTATCGAAGATGGGGAGTTCGCAGATAACGAAACCTACGGCATCCAGTTTTATAACAACACCAATCTTGGGCATCCGAGCGGTAACATCCTGCGCCGGGTGACGTTCCATGGAAATTCACGCGGCGTGACCTGCGCAGCAAACGCCGTGGATGTTCAAATCTATAACAATACTTTCTACAATCAGACTCTCAGCGACGTGGATATCCAGACGACAACGAACTGCCAAGTCCTCAACAACACCATTTCCGGCAGCGCGTCATTCGGAATCCAGGTTGTCGGTTCGACATCCCCGGTCATCAAAGACAACATCATTTACGGTCACAGTTCGACGGATTTGAAAATCTGGAGTGCGTCGAACGCGGTTATCGCCAATAACCTGACCGGAAACGCCATTGATGACGGCGGCAATCTGACGGTACTGACCGGGAACCAAATCGGCGATCCGAAATTCATCATCTCCACGGCATCCTTCAATCCAGGCGCGAACACCACAAGTCCAGTTGCGATCCCCGCAAGTCCAGCCGCGATCCCCGTAAGTCCAGCCGCGATCCCCGCAAGTCCAGCCGCGATCCCCGCAAGTCCAGCCGCGATCCCCGTAAGTCCAGCCGCGATCCCCGTAAGTCCAGCCGCGATCCCCGCAAGCGTAATTGATTCCGTTTCTCCCGGCGTTACGATTAACTTGCGACCTCACCAATAACTGATTTACGGTTTTCCAGTGAATATCCGGACAATGAACCTGGTTCAATGACCGGATTTCTTTTCCCACATTGAAACTGCCCGTGTCGGCCTTCTTCGCTTATACTGCGTGCAATTTTGAATTTTCGTGGTGTTGGAAACGCTGAGGATATCATCCCGACTCGACTAGGCTAAAAACCAGAAGCCATCCAGAGTTTACAAGCATGGTTACGTCAATGGAATGGAGCGTGGCACTTGTCTCTTTCTGTTAAACCCCAAAACATAATTCTGGCGGATACTCACGGACCTATTCTTGGCAAAGCACAGATGAGCCCAAATCTTGCTTTGCTCTACCTGGCTGCCTATGCGCGCCAATCCCGCCCTGAACTGAGTTTTCACTACATCCCCCAAAAATATCCATTCGCCCATCATCTCCGGATGATAGAAAAGCTCCATCCTACTATCTACGCAATTTCTTTCACATCGTATGGTGCGCCGCTCGCCTTCAAAATGATTCGCGAAATCAAAGCCCTTTATCCGGAGGTTCTCGTAATCTGCGGCGGAGCGCACGTGACTCCATTTCCACAGGAGGTTCTTGAGAAGAGCGGTTGCGATGTCTGCGTCATCGGTGAGGGAGAAGTCACGTTTCTGGAATTGATCAACAATACCCATCGGATTCCCGGTGATCTTCGAGACATTAAAGGAATCGCTTACCTGGATAAAGGCCGGTACGTCCAAACTGAGACTCGGCCTGTAATCGATTCGCTGGACACAATTCCGATGCCTGACCGCAGTTTGATCCATCAGAGCGATTTCGTGGGCATTCAGTACAGTCTAAGTCGTCCGAATACAGAAATGATCATCACTCGCGGCTGTCCACTGCGATGTGTTTTTTGTGCCAACCCGGTCTTTCGCCTGCGCAACGGCCCCACGTTCCGAACACGCTCGCCTCAGCATATTGCGCAAGAAGCAGACTATCTGTATGGATTGGGCTACCGGGAAATCTATCTACACTCCGATGAACTCAATGTCAGCATTGAGTGGTCCATTGAAGTATGTAAAGCACTGGCTGGCTTGAATCGTCCGGATCTTTTTTTCCAGTGCAACCTGCGAGTCGTACCATTCAGCGAAGAATTGGCAATTTGGCTTAAGAAGGCCAACTTCTGGATGGTTAAGTTCGGGATCGAAAGCTCCAGCGATCGGGTTCTTCAGGGAATCAAGAAGATGATGTCTCGGGAAAAGACGATTCGGGCCTGCGAACTGGCCGCGAACGCCGGGATCAAGGTCTACGCCTTTTTCATGCTTTACCAGATGTGGGAAGAGGATGGCCAAGTGCAATATGAAACATCGGAGGAGGCTAAAGCCACTATCAATTTCGCCCGGCAGTTGTGGAGAAGAGGCATCCTGCACTACACCACGTGGGCGTTTGCCACACCTGTACAAGGGGCTGAACTCTACGACATTGCCAGACGGCATGGAATTGTGGACGAGAATTACTATCCTTCAGATGAGTGGGATATCTTTGAGCACCTGCCAGAAGTTAGCAAAAAAACATTTAACCGTCATTTTGCTGAGGCTCGTCGATTGCAAGCATTCATGGCTCTGCGTAGTGGCAATGTCGAGTGGCGCAATTGGCACGTGATCGCCCATAAGTTCTTGACCATGATTCGCGGCAAAGCAGACCCTAAAGGCAAAAAAACAATAGTGAATGAAAAACTTCAGAATAGCGGCAGTGAATTGAGGCTTCCGCAATTTCTCGAGATTACGTCAAAGCGGCGTCATGAAGTGATGCGTCATCCCATATACGAAAGGTTGCATGACATTAGTGATATTCGCATCTTCATGCAGTCTCACGTTTTCGCCGTCTGGGATTTCATGACCATACTCAAGGTTCTGCAATCCAGGCTAACGTGCACGAATACACCATGGATGCCTCAGGCTGATCCGCACGCGACGCGGCTAATCAATGAGATTGTGCTCGAAGAAGAGTCTGATGATATCGGCAACGGCGCTTATTTGAGCCACTTTGATCTTTATCGGGCGGCGATGCGCGAGATTGGCGCAGACCTGAGCCAGATCAACCGCTTCATTGATCTGTTACAGTCCGGAAATACCGTATCTCAGGCTTTAAAACCGCTTCGTATTCCGAACACAACAAAAACGTTCGTTCTGGAGACCATGAAGATTCAGCAGGCCAAGACTCATGAAGTCGTAGCCTGTTTCCTGATGGGACGCGAGAACGTAATTCCCGACATGTTTCGTCGCTTCCTGGAACGTATAGCCCTAAACGAAAAAGAGCAATATCGCATGATGAGAATTTATCTGGAGCGCCATATCGATCTTGACGAAGACTCGCATGCCCCGATGGGCCGTGAACTAATGAGGACAATCTGCGGCGTTGATACCGCCAAATGGGATGACGCCATTAAGATCACCCACCATTCACTGCAAATGCGGCGCCTGTTGTGGGATGGTGTCCTTCGCGAAATCGAAGCCAAAGGATCACCGCATCGTACTGCCCTTGGAAACGATTCAGTCATAGTAACGACAAACGTTTAAAATGGCGTGAGAATCCTGGCAGTTGACCCAGAAGTCCTAACACGCGACGGATATGAGTATTCAGCCAATAACAAAACCAGAACATTGATCCAATTAGAAAACGTCCGAATTTTGTACGTCATCCCTGGGGAAGAACAAGGCACTTCGATGATATTTTCGAAGCGGGAGGCGGAGTCGGTTTCTGAGGCGGGATTGACGGTGCAAACGTTCTATCTGGAATCCCGCACTCATGCTTATCGACTTGCCCGGGAATGGCTCCGGCTTCGCCGGAATCTCAAGTCGTTCAACCCAGATATCGTCCATGCGCACTATGGAACAATCACCGCGTTCCTTTGCGCACTGGCTTCCGGTGTTCCTCTGGTAATGACATTGCACGGCGCAGAACTCAATCACGAACCGGATATCCCCGCACTTCGAGAGGCATGTGGGCATATTCTGTCCCAGCTGGCAGCTTTGAAGGCTGACCGGATTGTCTGCGTGAGCAAGGAACTCAAGTCCAGACTTTGGTGGCATCAGGACCGTGTGTCCATCATCCCGAGCAGTGTGGATCTCAATGCATTTCATCCGGTGCCGCGCGACAATGCGCGAGCCGCCTTGAAGTGGGATCCTGACGAATCCGTCGTTATCTTCTACGCGGGACGGGACCCCAAAAACAAGCGAATGGGACTCGCACTCGAAGTGGCCGAAAAGGCTCGCGCAGTCTACGGCCAATTCCGGCTTGAGATCATTTACTCGCAGGTTGAACCTGGCCGGATGCCGCTCTACCTGAACGCCGCTGACTGTCTGCTATGCACGAGTTCATCGGAAGGGTCCCCCACAATCATTAAGGAAGCGATGGCCTGCAATCTTCCTGTGGTTTCCGTCGATGTCGGTGACGTGCGTGAGCGTATTGAAGGAGTGGAAAACTGCTACATTCGAACAGCGGACACAAATGATCTGGCCGAAGCGTTGGTGGATGTTTTGCAGTCCCAACAGAGATCTGGTGGTTGGGCGGCCCTTAAGGGGGTAACAAGCGAAGACTGCCGGGACCGATTGTTGGCCTTGTACAGGGAGCTTATGGATGAGAATCGGCGGTATCGTCGTCGAAACTAGCGCCCGTGCGCTTATTCGAACATCATCCGACAGTTGTGCGAGATTCAATTTCGAGGTAGGCTGTACGCTCGCTTTGACAGTTTTTTGACAGATGCTCAAGACTTCTGAATACCCGTTGAAGTCTGGCAACGGAATGCCGGCCCCGCCCCAAAGATGCAGAGGTCTTTGATATCGAATTTTGAAAGCTACGGATTCCGCTACTGAAAGTTTGAGGAGGTCGCAATGGGCTTTGTCCCCCGAATTAACTTATTGAAATGGGAAGGTTTATCGTTCGTTATTTTTCTTACAGCACTCTATTTTCTCGCGCAGTCCTCAACGTTACTCGCCACCGGTAATAGTTATTACGTTGCACCAAACGGCAACGACAGCAATCCAGGAACCATCAATCAGCCCTTTCGAACGGCTCAGCGAGGTGTCAATGCGGCATCTTGTGGCGATACCGTTTATCTCCGGGCCGGGACGTACGATGGTGGAGTCGGCACAAATCAACGTTGCACCTCCTGGAATAATGCTCTGACGCTTCGCAGTTATCCTGGGGAATTGGTCACTTTGATCAATACCGGCCAGGAGACCATTTTTGGTTTCGGTACAAAATCCTATCCGTCACGTGAAGATATCTACTTCGTCCTGCAAGGTGTAGTCCTGGATGCTGCGCGAGGCTCCAGTACATCTTTGTGCGCTGCGGGATTGTCCGTAGATCACGTTCGACTGCAGGATGTGGAATGCAAAAACGCTCAGCGAGAGGGCATCATACCCCATGGCAGATTTTGGGAATTGCTCAACGTAAACTCGCACGACAATGGTTTGGACCAAAGCCCTTCACACCCGCGTGGACATGGGGTCTATCTGACCGATGGGAATTGTCTGATTGATGGAGGGTCATACCATGACAACGGAGGCTACGGAATCCAGATTTTCGATAGCGGTTCGATCACAAACAGCAACAACGTCGTCAGGAATGCTCGAATCTTCCGCAATAATCTCAATACATCGGCGTCCCCTCTAATCGGAAATGGTGGAGGCGGCATCGTTCTGGCCAACGGCACAAATAACGTGATCTACAACAGCGTCCTCTACGGAAACGGCGCCACCAATATCCAGATCAACGGGACATGCCTTCAGTGCGGGGTGTATAACAACACGGAGTTCGGCGGGTACACGGGTTTGCAGATTGTGGACCGCTTTGCGACAGGAACAATCGTCAGAAACAATATTTTCTTCGGCAATGTCGGCCAGGCTATTTCCGATTCGGGCACCGGATCGATTTTCTCAAACAACCTTACTTCCGATCCTCGATTCACCAATTCAGCCATTGGCGATTTCACTCTGCAGTCCTCCAGTTCGGCGATTGACGCAGGAGCCAACGTCTCATCAGTCCTGGGAACTGATTTCAGGGGAGCCTCACGGCCGGCTGGCAGCGCATTTGACATTGGTGCCTACGAATTTGGATCGCAGCCGCCAGCGGACGGTGTGCTACCGACGGTATCGGTCAAGGCGTCACATTAAGGCGGGAAATGACTCGGAGACGTTCATCGACTATCTGTTGGGCGTCTCTGAGTTAATTCTTCTTCATCCGTTCTTCAAACTCCCTACACCATGCGGCCACGATCGGAAGTTCTTCCGGCGGCAGCAATTCTTCCCGGACCAGGGCTTCGTAACACAGCGCTAGATTTCGCAACATATCCTGCCGTTCCAGACGGCAGTTCTCCAGCGCGAGACGAATCTTGTCGTTCAATAGATAGCCTGGAACTTCATCGGCAAAGTCACGCAGCAAATCGTGCTCGTTCCTCTCCTGAAACACCGTTGCCGCATGGAAGACCACGCCTTCTCCCATTTCCCAGAGGCAGCGCTGGGCGATGAATGATCGCCAGATATCGGTCATGCGGAAGCTACACTTTGATGGCAGATACAGCAGTGGAAATGCTTCACGGCGGAATACCGTATTTTGCGAATTGAATGGACACCACACCCCGGAATCGAGCAAAACCGGTTGCCGGTCTTCGAAGTTGACGGGAAGATCGTGCGTCAGCCGAAAGACCGCATCGACATCGGGATTTTCATTGGCCAGCCCCTGCGCAATCCAAGCCCGTGTCACTTTTGAAACGGAATTCCGTGGCGGCGTCCCGTTCGCTTGCAGGAACTGCAGCGGGTAGCCTCTTGGCCAGATTCGGGTCTTCGTAAACCGGCCATATACATTGAACCACGGAGCAGAGGCATCCTGCCCGATCGACTCGACGTTGAACTGTTCCGGGAATGGATCCCAGAATGACGGATACGGGATATTGTCATCGTCCGTTTCCTGTATCTCAGTCGCGCCCTCGGCAATTGCGGCCAGATACCCCACATTTTTCCGGGAATAGTGTTTCGTCGGAAGTACGCTGCAGAACTCCGGAAACTGCCGGACCTGATCCGCCACTGAAAGATAATCGGCGTGGCCAAGCTTGAAATCTGCGGGAGTCTTCGTATCGCCGATCACCAGGAAGCGAACGCCATGGGCATGGGCCCCGTCTGCCAATTGGCGCAGAATTTTATTGGGAGAATTAATTGTTGTTACGACCAGAGCGCGCATCACAGTTGTCAATTCCTTCCACAATCCGTTTTACGGTGTTCTCCCACGTGAATGTCCGCAAACAGTACTCCTGCCCTTCGGCGCCCATCTTTGCGAGCCGCTCCGGAGCCCGGAAAGCCTCAAGAAGCCCGGCCGCGACGCCTGCCGGCGTGGGGTCGTCGATACAGAATCCGAACCTGCCCTGCTGAGTGATCTCAGGCAGCGCATTTCGATTCAATCCGAGGACCGGAGTTTTGCAGCTCAATGCCTCGAGGAAGACGAGCCCCCACGGTTCATTCAGAGCAGGCATGGCAAACAACGATGCCCGGTTGA
The DNA here is from genome assembly GCA_041481485.1 of Terriglobia bacterium. Classification (GTDB taxonomy): domain Bacteria; phylum Acidobacteriota; class Terriglobia; order 20CM-2-55-15; family 20CM-2-55-15; genus JBGPBY01. Next base: position 4,504 of record JBGPBY010000117.1, on the reverse strand, counting down.
AAAAGGACTGCAATGTTTCGAGGGCGACATAGCCATGCACTTCGACATTGGGAATACCGTCCGCAACCTTGCGGCTGCGTTCATCGCCAACAACAATCAGATGCAGACGAGGCTCGCGCTGGCGGGCCAGCTTCAGGGCTTCGAGCAACAGCACGCATCCTTTGTCTTCAAAACGTCCTTTGGCCACAAACAGGATGGTATGGTTCTGGTATTCCTTTGGACCGTTATAAGGCTGAATGGCGCCTCTGCCGGTACCGACCACGGTGATCCGTTCCGGCCGAATCTGAAAGTGGGCGATCAGATTCTGCCGCACGTATTCACTGATGGTAAACACATGCATCATCTGCCGATAAGATGCGTCCTCCAGACGCTCGGCATCCGCCAGTAATTTCTCGCTATAAAGATTGATACTGGGAATGACTCGGCGCCAAAGATCCCAGGTCGAATCGCAAAACAGAAAGTGACGGGTTTCCGAAGGCACGACGGGTAGAGGCAGATCGAAGGTACCGGTGTGCAGCACATCCTTTGAGTTTTGAGACTTGAAAAATTCGTTCACGTATCTGCCACGCAGGTACCGATGGAACTTGCCGCGATCGATATCGATCGAGCACCGGTAGTACGTACGGGCGACCAGATCGACAGCGCGTTTGATCCGAACCGGTGCGTAACCGGTCGAATCGAGCGTCGCGTCCAGCCGTCCCCATTCCTTCAATACGCGGCAAAGGTTCGATGGCGTTCCCGACCACGTTGAAGAAGCCAGAGGATTTCCGCTGCTGCAAACTGCTATCTTTCGACTTCCGGTCATCTTGTGGATTCCGAAAACAGGCGTCTGCTGCTTCTCAGGAGCGAGCGAATTCCCCGCTTCAATGGAGCCGGCACCTGTTGAACGGAACGCACGTAAATGGGTTCAACGTAAGACCACACGACCTTCCCCATTTTTTCTTTGGGAACCTGAGAGCGGTGATAGTCCAGCGCCTTTTTTAAGTCAGGATTTTCGGGGTGCCTGCGCACTTCGCGTTTCAGGACGCTTACCCGCGCCTTCGAAAAACAATATGGCACGGTACTGGACATGGAATTGGAGTGGGTCCGATAAGCGTAAAGCGGCGCTACAGACCATGGAATGCGGCCTATCGTGAATTTGTGCGACGCTCTTAACCAGAAATCGAAGTCCTCTGATCCGTGCCGTGCTTCATCGTATCCGCGCAAGTCTTCCCAGACTTCCTTGCGGTAAAGAAAACATGCGCCCAGACTGCTGTAGTACGTAAAGCGAGGCTCAATTCGCGGCGCATTCAGATCGCACGAAGCGATGGTCGCCGTGCGTATGTCACTGCCGGATAAATCGTGAAGGACGTCGTTTTCATCGGTGACGATGCTGCGCCCGCAAACAATCGATACATTCTGGTGTTCGAGCTCTTCTACCAGTCTCGTGATCATGCCCGGAAACATGTAGTTGTCCGCAGAAGTCCACGAATGGTACTCCCCATCGGCGACTTCGAATCCCCGGTTCAACGAGTACGGCAGTTTCCGGTTGCGATCGTTCTTCACATATTTGCGGATCCCAAACGAACGAATCAGATCATCAATGTTTTCGGTGGCTTCATCGTTGACCACAATGAGCTCGAGGTTGGGATAGTCCTGTTCGAGCACACTGGATATGGAGCGCTTTAACCAATCCCAATGGACGTAACGAATGGGCAGGACAACGCTGACCTTTGCGTTCATGCTCGATCCTCGTCCAGTCTCTGCCACGAACACTTGCTGAGAACGGCCAGATTGGGATTCGGCAATTTTCCGGTACCAAAGTAGTCCGCCGCTTCAACCTGAAAAATGACGGCGTTCTCGACCGAGTCCATATTCCGATGATAGTCGCCCAGATCGACTCTCAGGTGATACCGCTTCGTTGTCAGTGGCGGACCGTCCCACCGGCATTCCACCGTGTTCGTCCCCTTGTTGCCTCGAATCAGCCCATATTGCTGTCTCGAGTTCGGTGCGGCGATTTCAATTCCCTTTTGATTCGTAAGGGCCAGACCAACTTCGACGTACGAACTTGGATACGTCAATTCAAACGAGATCCGGAATCGCATGGGTTCGCCGGTCACAAAGCTTTCACGATTGGCTCCGGCGTCGTCCAGCAGTTCGACACGGCTGATCCACGCATCCTGTTTTGGATTGGGTGGAACGGTCTGACTGTACAGTCCGACGGTTCCGGTAAGCCCGCGGCCAAGATAATCCTGCACGACTTCGTTGGGATCGCCGTCCCGTGAGATCTGGCCGTTTTCCAGCAGGATGACTCGAGTACACAGCCGCGTAATGGACTCCATACTGTGACTGACGTAAAGCACAGTGCGTCCGGTTTTCGCCACATTGTCCATTTTGCCCAGACATTTCTTTTGAAATTCGTAATCGCCAACGGCGAGAACCTCGTCCACGATCAGAATCTCCGGTTCGAGATGGGCAGCAACGGCGAAGGCCAGACGGACATACATGCCGCTGGAGTATCGCTTTACCGGGGTGTCGATAAACTTTTCAACTTCTGAAAACGCGACAATCTCATCGAACTTACGGTTTATCTCGGCATGTTTCATGCCTAGAATTGCGCCGTTGAGATAAATATTTTCCCGTCCAGTCAGTTCCCCGTGAAACCCCGTTCCCACTTCCAGCAATGAAGCCACCCGTCCGTGAATTTCGGCAAAGCCGGAGGTGGGCTCCGTGATACGCGAAAGGATTTTGAGAAATGTGCTCTTGCCGGCGCCGTTTCTGCCAATGAGTCCGATCGCCTCGCCGCGGTTGACGTCGAACGAAACGTCTTTCAGCGCCCAGAATTGATCCTGTCTCTCACCGGACTTGCCGTTTTTGCGAAACATAGAACTGAAGCCGCTAACCAGATGATCCCTCAACGTGTCGTGCTGTGCGGCTTTCAGGCCAATCTGATACTGCTTGGAGAGATGGTCTACTTTAATTGCTAGGTCACTCATGATCGAGGCTTAAACCAGGTCTGCGAAAGTCCGCTCCATCCGCTTGAAGTAAACAAGTCCACCGAACAATAAGACCAGAAGGATGATCGAACTGACAGCCATAACACTAAAATTCGGATGCGCATTCCCCAGCAGTGCCCAGCGGAATCCTTCAATCACTCCGACCATCGGATTGAGGCTGTAAAGCAGACGCCATCGCTCGGGCACAGCGCTCACCGCATAGATGACCGGACACGCATACATCCAGAATTGAATCAGAAAGGGAATGATGTATCCGACATCGCGATACCTGGTGTTCAGTGCCGCAAGCCAGAGGCCGATACCCAGCGCCGTTGCCGTGGCAAGAATCAGAAAGAGGGGCAACGTCACGATGGCCCAGGTCGGCTGAATCCGGTAATAAATCATCATCGCAATCAGAACGACAAACGAAATTGCAAAATCGACCAGTCCGGATACGACGCCGGCCAGGGGAATGATAAGGCGCGGGAAGTACACCTTGGACACAAGCTGAGCATTTCCGACAACACTGGAAGTGACGCGGCCCAGAGCACCTGAAAAATAGGTCCAGGGGAGCAACGCCGCAAAGGAGAAGATCGGATACGGAAAACCGTCTGAGGGCATTTTGGCGATGATGCTGAAAATCACTGTAAAGATGACCATGCTCATGACGGGCTGGAGGATTGCCCATGCCGCTCCCAGAACGGTCTGCTTATACCGGACCTTTACATCGCGCCAGACCAGAAAGTAAAGCAATTCCCGGTGTTCCCACAAATCCCGGAGGCCAAGCTTCAGCCATCCGCTCGTATGTTCGATTCGGATGACGGGTATCGCTTCCGGCAACGGTTCTGGTTCGGCTCTGGGAATCCTGGGTTCGGCAATTGCCATTGTCAGCCCTTATTAAAAACGTTCACTTCGTCAACGAGACTCTCACGAAGTTGAATGTTTTTAAAGTAGTAAGCATATCGAGAGAGTCTGGCCATTCAAACTCTTAGTACTTCAATTCATAAATACAGTGACGTATTTTGCCGGGTCATGCACCGACTTGACATACAGCGGACCGGGCGTGCCGGTCGCGTTCTCAGCCGAGTAAGCGGCGGCAGGTCCCTTAGCCAACGGCGTCAGCCGGTGGAAATCCAGGCAAAAAAATCAATGATCCGAGTAGCGGCGACAGATCAAGAGAATTGCCTGGCAGTATCTGTTCGGCACTAGAGCGAGGATCTGACCAATGTTCAATTCCCAATGCTCAATTCTCATCCGAAGTGGAAGCCGGATTGCCACTCGTTCCGGCGATGCAGGATAAGATCGCACTATCGGACCAATTGGAGGAACGACTCATTGAATTCGCAGCAAGAATAATTCGTCTGGCAGGCCAACTGCCCAGGAACTTCCAGTGCCGACATATCGCTAACCAGATCTTGCGGTCAGGCACTGCTGGAGCCTCAAACTATGCCGAAGCACGCGGGGCGGAAAGTCGTGCGGACTTTATTCACAAGATGCGGATTGTACAAAAAGAACTCAATGAAACCGCT
>JBGPBY010000116.1:0-16538 GCA_041481485.1 Terriglobia bacterium | reverse complement strand
TGGCTGGTGCCACCCGCAAAATCCGATTTGTCGGCAAGCAGCACCTTGTAGCCGTTCCTCCGGAGCTGATGAAACAGACACGCTCCGGTTACACCTCCGCCAATCACGGCCACATCAAAAATTTCCGATTCTGCAGCGCTGCTTTCGGAACGCCGGTATGCCATTGCCGGATGGTCCACAGTGTCACCTCCGCGGGCAATGGTAGTGGGGGGAACTACGGCACGGGAGCTTCAGGGTGACAGTTTTTCATCCATCACAATTTCATTGGCCCAGCACCTGAACCTGCAGCGTGCGGTCGCGCGGACCGTCGAGTTCTGCGAGAATCACCGATTGAAATTGCCCAAGCACCGCCTTGCCCTGCGCTACAGGAAGAAGGATGCTGTGGTTCAACAACAGACTCCGCAGATGAGATGCCGCATTCTTTCGTTCACAATCGGAGAGTTCCGGGCAGTTGTGCTTGTACGGCAGATCCTCTTCGACCACGCGCTCCAGGAACTCCGCCACATCGTCAATCAGCGCCGGCTGAAACTCACTGACGAAAAGAGATGCCGTGGTGTGCTGGGAATAAATCCCCACGATTCCATCGCGTATCCCGGATGCACCGATGGATTCATCCAGCGCCGCCGTCAGGTCCAGCATCTCCCGTTTCGCCTTCGTTCGTACATTGACGGATTTCATTTCCGATTTCATTGCGGCTTGTCCTCCAGTTTCGATCAATAAAGAGTACTTTGTATAGAAGAGTAAGTCAAGGCGGGCGTGAGTCAATAACCGTGATGTTCTCAGCCGAGTTAGCGGCGGCAGTTCTTTAGCCCCCGGCGTGAGCCGGGGGTAAATAGTCACAACACCACACAGAGTGCCGTAGGCACGACAGATCGATATCCAGATTAGTTCCATTTGTTCATGACTCTGTAAGGCGGTCAGAGTTGTGGGATGGTCGCGATCCGAAGAACAGATGTGGAGAGTATCGGAGTTATAGATCTGTCGTGCCTATGGCACTCTGAGTTGGTTTCGTTGTTATTATCCCCCCGGCTCACGCCGGGGGCTATGGAACTGCCGCCGCTAACGCGGCTGGGGAACGTTTGTCATTTCAATCCCGCCATCTCGGTTGCAAAGATCATTGCCATACCGCCGCCGCGGGGATCGCGGTCGAGTATTGCCGCACGGTGAAGGTAATCTTCGAGCGAGTTTTGCTTATTCGTGGACTCGCAGACATTGAACAGAATTCCATTCGCACCCGCGCGCTGAAGGATGGCGTGCCATGCCTTATCCACGCGGGGCTGATATGTGCGCGAATCGATCCAGCCATTGCGGATTCCGCGCAGCATGGAGGTGGCGATCATCGCGGTCGCTGAGAATTCTTCGTAGGCTCCGGGATGATCGATGACTTCCCTCCACAATCCGTCTTCGCTCTGGAATTGCGCAAGCTTCTCCATGAGTTGCTGATAGGACTGAAGGAATGCCGTATAGCCGGGGTGATCTTTTGGAAATTCTGAAAGTGTGAGTGTCAGACCCAGAGCCGGAAACGCATTGCCGCGTCCCCATGCCGCATCGGTCAGTGGAGAATGGCGATAGAGTCCGTCCGGACGGCGCACCAGCTTTTGCATGAATGCCAGATGACGTGTTGCCATGTCGAAGTACTTGCGGTCACCGGTTAGTTTGCCGGCTTTGGCAAGCAGAGGTATTGCCATGAATACCGAATCGCTCATCTCGTCGTGATAGGGCATGGACTCTTTCATGGATCCATCGGCATTAAAGCCAGTGTCTGCGGCCTTGCGGACAAGATCGGTGTAACGAGAATCCTTTGTCCGTTCGGCAAGCTCGGCGAACACGAGATGGCCGGCAAGTGTAAGCGAAGACGCGCGCGCCAGATTGTCGCGGCCGTCCAGATACCGGGCGGCGAGTTGCTGGACCTCGTTCACGTGACCGAGACGCATTTGACCGATGAGCGCCATTCCCGGCAGATACGTGAGCTGGTCAAAGTCGTGGCCATAAACCATCGCCAGTTCTTCGGCAAGTTGCTGAGGGGAGCGGCTTACTCTGCGCGTCAACTCACGGTGTGCATCGGAAAGCGCGATATCGCCGGGCAGCGAATCCAGCATTCCCGGTTTCGCATCGACTCGTCGTGCCGAAATCTTGCCAATGCCGGCAACGGAATTCTGCGAGAGCGCAGCGGCGAGTCCGGAGTCCTCCCCGGCAACCAGCACCAGGTCCGGAGCTTGAATTCCAATCCAGCGCCAAAGTGCGTGCGACTCGGAATTCTCGCGGTATGCCACGCCAGCCGGGGGAAACACCATCCGATTGTTTTCGGGATTTGCAGCGGGGATCGCGATTAAGCGGAATGACCTGCGGTTCTGTGGCAAGGTCTCATACTTGCGGGCTTCGTCGATTACGGTTCGAGACGAATCGTCTTCACCGGTCAACCCGCCAAGAAGCATGACCGTTGGAGAATTTGCCGACGCGCCTTCGACAAAGCTGGCTTCGATGCGTGTTCCTTTTTGGGCGAGTCCAACGTCTCGGTGTTCCGCTCCGGCAACGGTTAGGGATGCCAACAACAGGGAAGCGATGACGCATCGTGCGGTGCGCATGACCAACCTCCTTCATGGGCGAAGTCACAAATCAGCGGGCAGCTTCTGCGGCGAACTGCGTGTCTTCGAGGAAGGATCTTACTTCACTCACGCTCTTAAATCGCACGAATCGCAAGATTCGACGACGTTGCCAGCGAACGAACCTTCACGGAATTTCTGGCGGGGACCGAAGTGACATCAAAACGGATCCGAAGGTATTCGATTTCAGGCAGATAATAAATACTTCAAGGCATTCATTGCACTCGAGGATGTGCTCGCGATCATATTCGGAGAGTTCGCCACCGCCATAGAGGAACGACCACACCACATGAGGCGGGACGTGCTTTCTCCACTCGAGACTCAGGAGTGCTGACTGCGGTGGCATGAAGTCGCCGTAGCAATTTTAAACGCTATTTCATGTGGTTTCTGGATTGTATGAAATCAAGAAGTTGAAGCCTGTAAAACTTTTGTAAACAAGAGAGGGGTGACCCTGAGGTGGTAAGTTGCCCCCATGGAGTGGAATTCGTGGGAACAAAGAAGGCACCACCTGCGGACCACATTTGACTCCAGTGTCCGGCATGATGCGTGGCATGACTCCGATTCAGGAATGCAGAGAGCGGAGAGGATAGGCCGTGCGGACCATTCTCATACCTCACACGGCGGATTCTTCGTCCGCGCGAATATGGATTGGCGTGACGGAAGCGGACTCCACGCCGCCGGACATATCGGTCACGGTGCTTGCAACCGGGATGACGAAAGTTGCGGCGGCCGCAAACTGGAAGGCGGTAACGGCGGGCGGAGAATTGAATGCAGCCGAGAGCCGCACATATTTCCAGATCGTCGAATTCTCAGGTTTGTCCGCAAGGGCTCGGCTCACAGTGGCGGCCAACGAAGCTCGGGCTATGTTGACCACGCTCCCCGCGGCTTTGCCAAGAGTCGGAGATCCTCCGTTCAACGTCCTTCTGGGCTCCTGTTATTTTGGCAATAATGATCGAGGGCTGAGTGCGCTCATGACAGCGCTGATCCAGGAGATTCCGCCGGACATGAAGATTCTGTGCGGCGATCAGCTGTATCTCGATTTCCCGTCGCTGGTTTTTGGTGTTCCATTCAACGCGAAGGGCAAGGCAAGACTGTTTCTGTCGAAATACCTGCGCAACTGGGGAGAGCCGAACAGCTATCGGTCACTGCTGCAGGAATCCGCAACATACTTTTCTTCCGACGATCATGAGTTTTGGAATAACTTCCCGAATTCCGCAACGATTGTTGCACCCACATGGACGGCCGGCGGCAGGGCGGAATGGAAGAGAGTCGCGCGTCCACTCTTCGACGACTTTCAAAACGATGTGCCGGCCGGTCCTCCCATCTGCCGGGTGTTCAAGGTGGGCAGTCTTTCATTCATGATTGCCGACACACGGCTGGACCGCGAGGAGGGAAGCGGCAGGTTCATGCAGGACGCCGATCTGCAGTTGGTCGAGCAGTGGGCGCGAAGTCTCACCGGGCCCGGCGTGCTCGTGGTGGGACAACCCGTGTTTCAGGATCCGCAAACCGGTTTTTTCGGCGGACTCACAAAGCGTTTTGGCGATCGGAATCTGCCAGACTACGATCAGTATCCACGACTCGTGCAGGCCCTGTTGGATGCTCCGCACTCCATCCTCGTTCTGACAGGAGACGTTCACTTCCCGCGCGTTTCCCGGGCCATTCGGCCGGGACAGCCGGGGCGCGAAATCATTGAAGTCATCGCCTCACCGGCCGCACTGGTGGCCGGTCCGCACAGCAAAACAAAAACGGCTCCTGCTCGATTTCCGTCGCAGCCGATTGTGCCGTTGCCTTTGCCGGTCACCACGTTCGATGAATTCCGTCGTGCAGGAGACAACCTGGTGACTCTGAGTCTTACCGAGACGCCAGGAAAGATTGACGTTGAACTGAAGTATTGGTTCATCGGTGAATCGCAGGTCAATCGCCCGACAGTTACACTCTCACTAACTTGAATTCACTATGCTGAAAACACACATTTCTCAAACATCGAAGCCCAGTACCGCAATCCAGAAAATCGACAGAAAAGCAGGGAGCGGCAACGTCTCATGGCTGAACGGAGTGTTGAAAAAGAATTCTCCGGACACCGTGTCGCTTCTGCTCATTGGCGGCACCAACCTGACGCACTTTAGAATGCGGGTTGCTCAATCTCATGCCCGTCGTGACCTGCTGCCGAGTTTCTGGTCTCATGTGGCGATTCTCGATCCCACATCGACGACAACGATTCATGAAGTCAGCCTGGAACCGAGAAATGGTTTTCACAACGTTCCAGCTTCGCAGGGCATTCAGATCGGGCGAGTCGGCGAGTATGACAATGCGGAACTATTTCCGAATATCGCTGTCCTGCAATGGAAATTGAAGGAGGGGTCGATCACCGGAAAGAGTTCACAGGAAACGCTCCGTGATGTGATCCAGAGACTGTACATCGATCGCGGGACTGTCGATATCGCGTCTCCGCTATGGTCGTGGCTGGGTTACGTGTGGGGAGTCGGGGATCATTCGAATCCACTGCTGCAAGGCGTCGGCATTCCTTCGTCCGTCTTTGTCGAGATTGTCTTTTCGATGCTCGGTGTCGATGTGACGCCCGGTCTGGCCAGTCAATCGAGCTGTCCTGAGGCGATCTGGCAGGCCGTCAAATGGTGGGGCGACTTCTATGACTCCGAAGCGACATTGACGGAAGGCCGGCCCACCGGTTTCTACTGCATTGGTCAGGCCGCTGCCGCAGTCACCGTCGAAGAGCAGGGGCCAGGTGGAGCGGGAGCAGCTCGTGTACCGCATCGGGCTCGACCGAAACGGCGCGGATAGCGGGCCGGGTGGGTTTCTCAGTTCACGTCGACAGGAGTTATTTTTCCGAGTGTTTTCCACTGCTATAGAAAAAACTCGTAGTGAGTCAGATTGAAATCTGCGACGGCGGCTATGGGTGCTTGAAAAACTCTTCGAGGTCTTAGAAGTTGTAAATGAATGCGATTCCGACTGTAGGGGCGGTCTATGACCGCCCACAGTTCGGAGGATTGCGGGCTTCTCAATTGTGGGCGGTCATAGACCGCCCCTACAGTCGCTCAATTTGAATTCATTCACACCTTCAGAGACCGCCCCTACAGTCGGCCGCCGCCGGAGATTTCAAACTGACGCATTAGCAAAAAACTCGTAACGTCTCGGTTCCCACACGGCGTTTGAAATGGGGAAAAACCGTGGAAGAATCTTCGGAGGACGTCTTTCGCATCCACTCGAATGAAAGAAGTGGCGGATGCTGGCATGAAGCCAGCACTCGGCTCCATGCCTACCCGCCTGAGTATTTGCCGTGAAACATAGGCATTGTGGATGCCGCGTAGGACGGAACAGGTCCGGCCTTGAATCTGGATAGTCTGCTTCGCTGTCATGAGATTCTCGAGAATCCCTATCATTTCCGGAATACCTTCGGCGGCTTTGGCGGAATGCATACGTTGCTATCCAATGTGAAACCCTTCGGAAAGGAAGAGACTCCGGACCGGCTCGCCAACACGATTGATTTCAGTTTTGCCACGGCGCCATTCTGGAAATCCTTTAATAGAGGCGAAGTAAATTTTTCCGGGGCGATTTTGGCGCTTTCCCCAAAGTGGCTCGGCGATCCGAAGGAACAGAATTTTAGTGCATGAAACCGAGCGCGCATTCAGGCGATGCCACAGCGAACGAGTACATTCCAGGAAGGGTCAGCTTTCCCATTTTCCACTGGAGGACTTTTTGTAAAGTCGCCAGCCCTTGCAGGTACCTGATCCGTAGGTTTCGAAGTAGGTCAATCCTCGATTCCGATTTTTGTCGAAGAAGACGCCGCCGAGCCGAAATGCCGTACTTGCCTTTTGAGAGAACGGATTCGCAGTCGCAGGACGCTCGCCCGGGCCTGCTACTCCCCCGAGTTGAAGAAATCTCGCAGTCTGATCCACGCTGATCAACTCGTACGGCTTGGTCAGAGCGAATTCGAGCTTTAGTGTTGCCGATTCGTTCTTCCGTAATTCGTAGTCGGATACTCCACTTCATATTTCCTGGACGCTCCAATTATGCGGGATGCCCGAATGGTGAATGTCGCCGTTGGGCGTGAAACCGGAAATGTCGATATCGTTTTTAAAAACACTGCGTATTCCAAACTCACTATTCAGCTTCTGCCGGTACGGGGCAGCCGCGCGATGACGAATTCCAGAGTCGCTGTACTTCCCCTGGGCTCGGACCTTGGCGCTGCGCTGGACTACCGGATTCGCGGTAGCGGAACCAATTTTTCGGTGGATCACATTGCACAGGGCGACTACGTCCTCGTGGCAATGGCGGACTTTCAGGAGCCATACGGAGAAACGCGTACCAGCATCATTTCGGATTCGTATCCTGTGCGAATTCACGATGACACGAACGTGACTATTCCTGTCCTTGAACCGGTCGATATTCCCGGACAAGTCGCGCCGGCCGGTGGTCTTGATTCCGGAACCAAAGTTCGTCTGCAACGCGTAGATACCGACGTGACTCAAACCTTCTCCGCCGATGTCGACTCGGCCGGACGTTTCACTCTGGCGGATGTCGGAATTGGTACGTACGACGTTTATGTCGAAGGATTGTCCCAGGCGTTCTATCTCCGCGCGGTGAGTCCTGCCAGTGATTCCCGCGAGATCGGACGCATCCGAATCGATAACGGAAAGCCCCGATATTTCGATCAACGCAGCCTTCGCTGGCTGCTTGCATCCAGCATGCTGATTTCGATCGGTCGCGACAGTGGAACGCTGAGCGGCAACGTGACAGGTTCCGGAAAACCGGTTCCGGGCGCGCTGGTGGTACGGGTGCCCGATGATCCTCAGGCGCGTATTCGCGTCGACCGGTACCTGACCACGTACTCGGCTGCCGACGGAGCGTTTCAAATTCAGAACATTCCACCCGGGCGTTATACCGCATTCTCGTTTGAAAGAATTGAAGACGATATCTATTTTGATGCCGACTTCAATACCCAGGTGGCGAGCCTGGGCAGGGCTATGACGGTTTCTCCCGGTGAGAAAAAATTACAGGATTTGGATTTCATTACCGTGGAAGAGCTTGCGAGAGTTGTCCGATGATCTGGGCACCGCTTCTGATTCTGCTTCAGTCTCCTCCGGCGAAAGCGGCAATTTCAGGAGTCGTATTCAATTCCGATACACCTTCTCCTCAAGCGATCTTTCATGCGCAGGTAGAGCTTGTCCGGGGTTCCGACACATTTATGGCGCTCACAGACGTGCATGGCCAGTTCACGATTTCCGATCTCGCGCCGGGGCAATATCGAATCACCGCAGTTCACGATGGTTTCATTCGAAAGCTCACAACGGTTACCGTCATGGCCGGCCAACAATTGCCAGGTGTGCAGATCGGGTTGGACGAAGCGCCGACGCTGATCGGCCGGATTCGCGATGAATACAACGTTCCGGTCTCGAACATTCTGGTCGAGTTGATGAAGCCCATTTTCGGGCCGCGCGGCGATCGAACGGTATTGTCGGTTGTGTCTGCCCTGACAGACGATCATGGCGAGTTTCATTTATGTTGGCTCGATCCCGGCGACTACTATGTGCGCGCTTCGTCGCTACCGGCGAAGACTATCGCTCAAAATTCTTCTCTGAATGCAGGATACGTGGCGACGTATGCGCCTTATTACTACCCTGGTGTTCGCGATCCGAAAGACGCGGCGAAAGTTCGAATTCGACTGGGAAAGCCAACAACTTTCATCGACTTTCAGTTGCAGCCGGCGCCGGATGTGAGTATAGGGGGAATCATTTATGTTGAAGCCACCGGATTCAAACCAGATCACGCGTTGATTACGGCGAGATTTGCTGGAGAAAGCGCCAGCTCCAGTCGATATTCAGCAAGATCCAGTGGGCCTCCGTACCCGGGTCAGTACACGCTTCCATCCATGCCTCCGGGAACCTACATCGTATCTTCACAGTTTGTTGTGGATGGACAGTCCATGACAGTGACGCGAAAAACGACAGTGAGAGCTACCGAACGATCCTTCATGCTCCAGTCGAGTCCGGGGATTACGGTGACAGGACGCGTCGCGCCGGAAGCCGGAACAATGAGCTTTCGTTCGGTTCGCATCTCGCTCGAATCCATTGACGCCGATTTGCCAGGCCCGTCCGACGTTGCCATCGACTCGAACGGGAATTTCAGCCTCGATCGCGTCGTTCCCGGTGATTACGCAATTTCACTGCAGGGACTGGACAATGAAGCCTATCTGAAGTTCGCCAGTTCCGGAGGCTTGGATATTCTGGCGAAGCCTTTACGTATCGACTGGAAATCGCCGGCTCCACTTGAGGTAGTCCTGGGCGCCGATGGCGGCCGGTTGGACGGAATTGCCTACGACGGCGCCAACCGTGTTTCCGCGAATTCAGCGGTTGTTCTGGTTCCCGATGCCGCGCGGCGGAATCGGCCGGATCAATACCGCACTGCAGTTTCGGACGACGATGGAAAGTTCCTGCTGCGCGGAATACCGCCGGGAGAGTACAAGCTTTTTGCGTGGCAGACGATCGAGCCAAACGAATATATGGACGCCAACTTCATGGCAGGCAACGAGGGTCTGGGAACCCCTTTGATGATTTCGGCGAACGCTTCCGCCACCGCAAACATCCGCGTTATTCCGACGGAATAAAGGACCACGATGCTCCCGCAAACGCAGGAGTCCTGCTCTGAGCTTGTCTAACGTCCGCCTCTTCCACCGCGCTGCGGCGCACTATCTCCCTGTTCCTTCAGGAACGATGCATTGGCGGTTTTGATCGCCGTCATCAGATCGCGGGCCGCCATAGTGATGTGGTCGTTCGCCTTGGCGCGGAATCCGCCCAGGTCGCCGCCGGGGACCTGGGCGAGAAGTCCATAGGCGTTTTTCAGACTGCCCAGTGCACCCTCCAGCATCATGTTTCTCAGTGGCGCCGGACGGGGCGGCGGATTGAAATCGGGTACCAATTCCGGCGGAGCTGGAGCCGGCTCAGCATTCGGATGGCTCCTGCTGAACGCAATTGCGGCATTGAGATCGTCGAGCGCCAGTCCGATATCTGCGATGGCCTTCTTTACTTCGTCGCTCTGGTTTGCGGACCGGTGCAGGCTGCTTAACGCACCCTCGACGACGTCCCGGGCATCGGTAAGAATCCGGGGCTGTCTCCCGCCCTGTCCCCGCGATTCCCGCGAATCCGATGGACTCGGAGTGCCCGCCGGTCCCGGCGGGCCAGGAGGACCGGCAATCCCCGCAGGTCCGGCCGGTCCGGCAGGACCGGGAATTCCCACAGATCCAATTGCGCCCGGATTATTCGAAAGCAGAGTGATTGCGGCGCCATTCGATGGGTTGGTTCTCAGCGTTGCTGGAGTCGCCTGATAACCTCGAGTCTTCCCGTCCCTTCCCGTCACGTCGCCCACAATCTGTCCAAGATCGTTGATCCCGAGTGCATTCCAGGAGGACGGGAAATCGGGGAGGTTGATCACTGTGTAAGCTCCGCCGCTGCGCCGGAAGGCGCGAAAGGGACCCACGGCGCTGTCGATCTGCCCCACGATGTCCCCGACATTGTTCAATCCCAGCGCTTCGGTGTAGTTGCTGTTGGGAAATTCGATTCGGGAATACGCCGTATCCAGAAGAAACGCGAATGCGTCTGCGCCCGAGCCCGCCAGTCCAACCACCTGTCCCGATTCATTGATGCCGTTGGCGGTGCCGGAGCCGGTCTGAGGCACTTCGATCGTGGCATAGCTGCCGCCGCTTAATCGAAACCCATGACGCTTGCCATCGCTTCCCGTATATTTGCCGACGATCTGTCCACGGCTATTCACGCCGTGCGCCACAGTATCTATGCTGCCGGGAACATCGAAGGTCGACAGCGATCCGCCGCTCAAAAGGAATCCGTGGCGGCCGGTGGGGGCGTCGGCTGGGCCGAACGCTCCCACAATTTGTCCGTTGTTGCTGATCCCGAAAGCGACTGTCCATCCGGCCCCCGGAACGTCGATCGTGGAGAAGCTGTTGCCGCCGGTATTGTTGTAGAGATATCCGTGTGTGCCGGTACCATCGACGAAATATCCGACCACACGGCCGGCGATGTCGATCCCGGAGGCTACTGTCCGGGTGCTCCCCGGAACATCGATGGAAGAAACCGTATACGCATCCGCTTCGCGGGCCTGGGTGGCGTGTAGAACGCCGACCGCCATGGGGCCTGCAATCGCCACGATGCCGGCGGCCACCAACAGGAGCGAACGGCCAAAGTTCATTTTGCGTGCAACACACTTTCCCATGATGTCCTCAATAAGTCTTTTGAGACCGCAACCCACCACCACCGAAACGCGCCTGCCCGTGGCGAAATCTAATGTAGCGTGAATCTGGCCAGTTTTCGCAATCATTCGCGATGCTCAGCGGTTAATCGACTCCGCGAATCGTCCCATGTTCAGGAACTGGTGGCTGGTTTATTGAACCTCGGGATACGTTGACCACGTAGTCTCCAATTAGACCCCTCCCGGCGATCGATGCTGTCGAGTCCGCACGAATCAGTCCTTGGAATTGCTTTTCAAGGTTGAGTACAGCCACCGCTCCCTCAGAGGAATCTGCTTGGGCCGGAAACGCGGAGAGGACGTATCCAATCTTCACACCCTCAAGTTGGACTTTGTCTCCGTAGCGCAAGCGCAGGCCATTATCTGAACCGAAGTGCACTCTTAGTTTGTACTTGGGAGCGAATATCCCGGTGTCTTTCCCAATCAGAACGACTGCCGCCGTAGTGAGCAGAACAAAGCTTGAAAGAATCAAGATTCGCAGCAGTGATTCCTTCCTTGCAGTCGAATAACGTTGAGTCATGGGAAGCCTCCATCATTGTGGTTTCAGAAATATACTGGCCGCTTACTGCATCGAATTCAACCAGGGCTTGATCCAGAAGCCGTCTATCTTTCCCTGGAGGTTGTAGACCATTCGTATCTCCATAAGATCCTCTTTGGTGAAGACACCCTTGAAACGGTAGATGACAAACTTGGCTGGATCGCTTTTTCGCGTTTCGAAATAGGCCATCGACTTGAAGTTCCCCACAATGGGCTCAAGCTGCTTGTCAGTTTCCTTCTGGCGGGCTTCGCTTTGTCCAGGCTTCATCGCGTCGGAAAGATCGTTGTCTGGAGGCGGGTACCGGTCCTGTGCCCAGGAAGTGAGCGTCTGTGTCGCCCATGCTTCGGCAGCAGCCCTCTGAGTCTGGTTCACCTCAACTTCCGGGATCTTTTCATACTTTAATTGTGCGCAGGCAGAAATGGCGATGGCCGCAATTGCAATCCATCGAACGAATCGGGTCATGTTGCGCTGTTCTCCTTGTGAGACCGAGTATGACTTAACGGCAAGCATTCAACAGCAGGTTCGATCCAAAGGAAAAGGTAAAGGTGTCCGCATACCGAGCAGTGTCAGCCTCCCAATCATCGGACGGAACAATGATCAATGTTCTGAGATATAGTCACAGAAACACTAAGGGGGCCACTTTGACAAAACGCATTTCGCCAGTGGCGGTGGGAGCAACACTGCTCGCTATCATGGCAAGTCCAATCACTGGACATCATTCCTTTTCGGGTGAGTTCGACCTGACGAAGCCCACACACATCGAAGGAAAAGTTACGAAAGTGGAGTGGGGCAATCCCCACGTAGTCGTCCGCGTGACGGGGACGGACAGCCGTGGTTCGACAGTCGAGTGGAAAGTCCAAACGAGCCAGCCCGATGTCCTGCCGCTCCTTGGGTGGAACAAGGGGACAGTGACGCCCGGAATGGATGTCCGCGTGGGTGGATATCCCGCAAAGAAGGCCGGAGACAACACAATTGGCAGTACCGTCTTTACGATTACGGCGACTAAGCTTGTCTTTAAAACCCCCGTCTGCTGGAACCGAACGAATAGCGTAACGCTGGCAAATTTGGCAGACCTTCAGTATCCCCATTGCGGTGTTCCCGAAGTACCTTAACCGGAAAATCCCCATGGATTCACAACACTTGCCGAAATCAGTCGTCGTACTTGAAAGCACGCACTGCGCGTGTCAGCAACTCGCGGCCATACATCAAGGTATCCCTGCCATTCCAATTCACAATCACATAACGGTTGAGGTCGATGGATGTCTCTTCGACGGAAATGAGGGTGCCCTCGGTTAAGGTGCGTGACACGAATGTCCCGTCTTCTCTCACCATCACGGGTATGGGATCGGTAACGCGGTAGATCCCCATGTCCCAAGGCCTCCGGCTTGTTGTCAGAAGTTGACCCCGTGGATGGATTGTCGTCTGTTAGGTACCGTACACGGGAGACCTAAACTTAATTTTAGGTAGTTAGTCTTCAGCGGTACTGCCCGGTTCCGGTGATGGGCACGCGCTCGGCTGTACCGAGACCTCCCTGCGGTTCAATTGCAGGAAGCAGCCTCTCTCCCCCTTCACTCAGACCCCGCCACTCAGGCGATAGCGAAGGCGCATCCCTGTAACTGCGAGTATCCCGCCAACCAAAAGCAGAGAGAAAGATGTAATCAGGGAAGAGCATTTGAGTGTTTCTGCGATTGCTTCCAGTCCTGGCACCAAATGTGGCGCCATCGTAAGTAGATGTACAGTAGCCAGAGCCGATGCCTCGATCGATAGCTAACGCCAGTGAAGGAGTCTCCCGCGTTTTGTTTTACTAGCTTGTCCAGTTCCGTTCCATTGAGCTCTGCATCCGGATCATCTTGATAATTCTCAATTTCCGCCCTAAGGCAAGACCTGAAAGTTGGTTTAAGCCATGAGCCGAGAGGTAGCTCAAAGCCTCGCTTGGGACTCTGCAGAACTTGCTTCGGGATTTTCCCGACGAGAGATCTTCGCAATAGCTGCTTCCCAATTGTTCCCTTCATCTTAAGATGGGGCGGCAGTGCGAGCGCAAATGAGGCCAGTCTTGAATCCAGAAGTGGAGCTCGTACTTCCATGGATTCTGCCATGGACATTCGGTCCATCTTCATCAGCATATCCTGCGGCAATGAGCTAGCAATTAGGTGCGTCGAGAGTGCAAGCAAGGGATCCTTAATACGCATCCATGTCTCAATGGCCTTCTCTCTGCTTGCGATGAGTTGCTCATGTCCCAGGCGCTCCCAGTCCGTTCCCCTGGACAGTAATAGAATGTGATTGTCTTCGAACACTCCATCGAAGACATGCCCAAACAGATTGCTATGAACAGCTGAATTCAGTTCGAGGGCCCGTCGCACTGAATCCCACTTTGCAGAAAGCGGAGCGTGTCGAACGCCTAACTCGCTCAGACGTGCTCCCAGCTTGCCTCCTCCCCAGGTGCGCAGTTGCCGTTGTCTTACAAATGATCGATATCCGCAAAAGATTTCGTCCCCGCCGTCACCTGAAAGTGCGACTGTAAAATGTTTGCGCGCCGTTCTGGCAAGTAGTCGCGTAGGAACCGCACTTGTATCACCAAACGGTTGGCCGTAGTGAAATAGCAACTCATCGACAACATTTGGGGAGAACCCAAACGCGTCGCAAGTTTCTTCATGAAGTTCCAAACCCAGTGCGGCTGCCGTCTTTCTCGCTCCAGGTCGCTCATCATATCGATGATCTCTGAAACCAATCGTAACTGCTGGAAGTCGTCCGATTAGTCCGCTTGCTGCACTGGCAACTGCCGCTGAGTCAATTCCCCCGCTTAAGAACAAGCCAATTGGCACGTCCGCGCTCAGGCGATCGCGGACACTTGCGGCTAACAAATCGTCAAGCTTCCTTCCGCAACGCTCAACCGGCCCGGCTTCTTCGTCAATTCGGTCAGGCGGAAGCCAATAGAAACCTGATTGCTCCTCTCCAGTGGCTCGCCTCTTCAGCCACTGCCCGGGTTTGATCTCTTCAATACCATCGACGGCGGTTATGCCCGGGGTTGCGTAGCCGAATCGAAGTATCGAAATTATTCCTCCTGGAGAAGACCGTGGG
This sequence comes from Terriglobia bacterium, assembly GCA_041481485.1. Taxonomy (GTDB): domain Bacteria; phylum Acidobacteriota; class Terriglobia; order 20CM-2-55-15; family 20CM-2-55-15; genus JBGPBY01. The sequence continues at coordinate 2,045 of JBGPBY010000116.1, read as the reverse complement.
CGACTCGAACCTTCAATCAAAAGCGGTGAAATCTCACTGCAAAAAGCAAAACCAGAGTCACGTCTGTCAAGGAACAAGGGTTTTTCGCCAAAACGATCTCTCGCCAACCACAGATCATCGGATATCGTATCGATGGCAGCGACGCCAAACATTCCTTCGACCTTTTCAAGGGCAGCGACGAATCCGTGTCTCGCAATCAATTCAACGAGGACTTCCGTATCCGTGGAAGTCCTGAAGTTTGTTCCTGACTTGATCAGAATTTCCCGCTGATATTTGTGGTTGTAGATTTCACCGTTGAACACCATCAGCCATCGCCCGTCGGAACTGCTAAAAGGTTGGTGACCATTTTCGCGATCGATGATTGAAAGCCTCGCTGCGCCAATATGCCACACGCCACGCTTCTCATCGCCCCGGGCGTCTGGCCCCCGATGGTGCATCAGTTCAATTATGCGAGAAACAAAAGTTGCCGAATCGGTCCTCCTCGCAACTTGTACGCCAACTATGCCGCACATCGCGGGCCACCCTTGCAGAACCTTCTCAGCGCATAATTCTCAACTGTAGCGGGATCCATCTTGCAACGAGTATAGTGGCAGGCAAGCCGTATGGCGTAACCGATCAAACAATCAATGCTCACGGATGGTTCTGAGAATCAAATACCAATTAGGCACCAGCCGATGAATCGGAACATTCCACAATCAGATTTGCATAGTAAAGCTGCAAGGCAGGTTGCGGTCTCAATTGTCATCGTAAACTGGCATTCCGCTGACTATCTGAGGTCCTGTTTGCAATCGATATATTACAAAATCAAAGAAGTAGAATTCGAAGTAGTTGTAATTGATAACGCTTCATTTGATGGCTCCGCGGAGATGGTTCGTTCGGAGTTCCCCGATGCCAAGTTCATCCAGAACAAGCGTAATGTCGGATATTCGAAGGCGAACAATGCCGCTGTCCAGCAAACGATAGGCGAAACTCTCCTTTTCCTCAACCCCGACACCGAAATCATCGAAAGTCCAATCGGTACGTTGACTGACCATCTGAGCAATAATCCAAAAATTGGCGCAATCGGTTGCCGGGTTCTAAACCCTAACCTTACGATGCAGAGACACTATCTTCAGGCCTTTCCCAATTTGGTGAACCAGCTGTTGGACATTGATCTGTTAAAGCGGGCGTTTCCAAGGTGGAAACTCTGGGGCACAAGAGCGCTATACGACTATACGGGGACGCCTCTTGATGTGGAGGCGATCTCTGGGTCATGTCTGGTGGTCAGAAGAGCGGTCTTTGAACGGATACGGGGATTCACGGAATCATACTTCATGTATGGCGAAGACCTTGATTTGAGTTACAAGATAAGACGAGCTGGATACGGCGTTCAATATTGTGGAGAAGGTAAAGTAATCCACTATTGCGGGAGGAGTTCCGAGCGGCACGATCAGCGCAACTTTGAAGCAATGTAACTATTCAGCACTTTCTTGGGAAATGATGCAGATTGTTGTTGACATGCTTTTTAATGAAATCGTGATTTTGTAAGTGGCTGTCTAACTCATCGCAATAGGTGGATGTTAATGAGCCTATCCGGTCCTTGGTGCCGCATAGGTAGCAAGGTAGATCATCCGGAAGGTTTCAATTCTGAGACGGGCTCAGTGGTCAATCTAGAGAGAAAAAAGCCGCTGCAAAAACTCATGTTACTGTGTCGATGCGATGAAGAAAGCACGCACAGCAGCGATCGGCGGTCAGGATATCCAGAAGACGTTGCGGACTGTCGAAGCAATGCTGAAGGAGGATAATACAGCTTCGGCGCAGATGCGGGCCATGATGCAACTGTTGGTGACGATCATCGGGTTGATGGCTGCGAAGCTGGGATTGAACAGCAGCAATAGCAGCATCCCTCCTTCCAAAGATTCCTTTCGCAAGCGCGGCGCCAGAACCAAAGGCCAGAAGCGGAAGCCCGGCGGTCAGGACGGGCACGAAGGCGCTCAGCTGAAGAAGGCCGAAAATCCCGACCGGATCGAAACCTTCAGCATCGACCGCCGGACCATTCCCGCCGA
>JBGPBY010000115.1:0-16665 GCA_041481485.1 Terriglobia bacterium | reverse complement strand
TCTGACTTTTTCACAGTTCCGCACAGGCCCGACGAGTTAATCTTTAAACCCATTTTTCAAGAGGCAGCGGTCCACCTTAAGCACGCTGTTTTTTGGTCCAAAGAATGGGGACCACCTCATTTCGTCCCGAACAAAGGCGTTGCACTTTGCGGCCTCCGCCAATTCCTTCGGTGTGTAAACGAGGAAGTCCACGCCAATATCGTAATCGCACATCTTCACGACTTCTCTGATCCGGTCATAAAATCGCTTATCTGTATCCTTGACGATCAGTAGATCGAGATCGCTCGTCTCCGTCACATGTCCGGTAGTAAGTGAGCCGAAAACGATGACCTGCTCAGGCGCGTAATGTGCCTTTAGCGCTTCAAGGATTCGGCTCAGGTTCTCTTCGAGTTGCTGCAGGCGCTGCTCGCTCATATTATGAAGCCCACGCAGATTGTAACAGACTGTCATTGCTTGTATTGCTACCAGGAACACCCAATCGTGCAAGCACTTGACGCGTAAAACGATGCCATGAATGGTTCGAGCATCTCCTTTCCTTCAAAAAGACACCACTTTATCGGAGTCCCGCAGAGGGTTTCCCCTCCACGGAAGCCGTGGTTCGAGTCATCGTGACCCGCTAGTCGTGGTGGAAGTAGAAGCGGTTTCCGTCGAGATCTTCGACGGTGAACTGCATTAACCCCCAGGGCTTCTTTTCCAGAGGTTCAACGACGTTTGCACCGGACGATTTCAATTCGCGATACAAATCATCAATCTTTTCAGCGAACACCCAATGAATCGCAGGTTCAAACGGCGGCTGTCTCTTCCGAAAGAAGATGACCGTGCCTCCACGCGACACGGCTCCGATCTCCTTGCCCGGATAAAGCCATCCAATCTCAAAGCCCAGCGCATCCCGGTAATGCTGTTGCGCGCTTTCCACATCAACAACCGGCAGCTCCGGCACGGGCTGACCCATCGGCGTCAGGTTTTCCCTTCCGCTCATACAGAGACTCCTTTTGGCGGATGCAACGTGATATCAGGTGTCAGCGTCTCACGTCGAAGGCGTCCCAGGATGCCTCGAGCCGCCAAAAGGGAGACGAGGTTGATCGTGGCAAGCAACACATGATCCAACGCGAAGAGTTGAATCGGCAGCAGAGGAATGTTGATGAGTAACAACACGCCGCTGGCCCAAAGCGCGCGCGTCCATGCCTCAGCGTCCCCTTCCGTGAGGCGGCGAGCATGCAAGACGAACACAAGACCCGGGATAATGATCACGACTCCCAACATCAGCAGCGAGTAAAACCGGAAGTCGTACGTGAAACTCGTCGCACCTCCGAAACCGCGACCCGACACTGCCAGTCCGATCACCGCCGACAGGTGCAGAACCATGAGGCCGACTATCACCAGACCGCAGAACAAATCGATCGCTCCAACTGCGGCGAGTGGTGCATGAGAATGACGGCGGCGCGCATCGACAGCGAGCCAGATCGCAGCTCCTGTTGCGGCCAGCACAAAGAGCAGTGCACCGATCATGAAGATCATCGATTCCTCCCAATAGCCACAACCAGGGGTCTTCCGAATAACGACCTGTGACTGAACCGTCGATTGGTGTGATGGGCAATCTTACTGCGACTCGAAGTATTTGTGATGGAGATTCCGGTTTGAACTCTCGGCGGAGCCAGGGGCCTCCCTTTTTATGTGGGTAAAGAAGAGCAGTCCACAGTTCGAAGTCGCCGGAGCGAGTTTTGAGTATCATTGGTATGAGCATCACGGAGTCGGTAGATTCGAGACAAAGCAAGTGCGAGTGAGTTAGCCATGATCGTCAAAATGAGCCATCGATTGCTCAACAATCGCTGTAATCAATAAATGATGAAACCAGCAGGGTTCGCGAAGTATTCTGGCCGCCGACTGCTGCTTTGCGTTGTGGCGCTCGGCTTCCATATCAGCCCCTTTTGGGCTCAGCTTGCAGCTCAAGTGACGATCGTCGACCGGCAGAACGGCGTCGCGTTTCCCGTCACGTTGACGCCTCCTGGGGGCAGCGTGCCGCATCAGTTGATCGGCACCGCCACTCGGGAACGAACAATTTTCAAAGTGAAAGTCTACGCATACGGTTTTTACGTCGACCCCGGCGCGGCGCGCGCGGACCTCGCCCAGTTTGTGGGCAGGCCCGCTGACGCGCTCGACCGGACGTTCTTTCAACGTCTGCTGGAGATGCATTTTCCGATGACGATGCGTCTGGTTATGACGCGCGACATTACCGGAGAAGCCATCGGGAACGCATTCGACGATGCGCTGAAACCACGTGTGGCATGGGCGGCAAAGGAACGAAACCAGACAGAAGGTCCGGCCGCGCTCGAACGGTTTCGCAGCTCCTTCAACTTACGCGAACTGAGGCGCGGCTCAGAGTTCATCTTTTCCTGCAGTCCTGACGGGCGTCTAAACACGGTAGTCAATACTCAGTTGAAACCCGAAATCCAATCGCCCGCGCTCTGCTGGGCGCTGTTCGACGTCTATCTGGGCGACAAGCCGATCTCCACCGAGGGCCGCCGGAGCCTCATCACCGGCTTGCCGGCTCTTCTTTCTGGTTCAAAGTAGTGGCCTTTTAGCGCGAAGCGGGCGTTGCAGCAGGTGGCGCCCAATCGATCGCGGGGTAAAGGCGCGAGTGGACTAAACCGGCATGACGCCTGCCATAACGAACCGGAATGTCCTGAGTCCAGTTGCTGGCGATCGTCAGGCTAAATGCAAGCAGACACACGAATACAGCGCGCTGCGGCCAGCGCGAAGGAACATCGTCCTGGGCCGCAAGCGGCACTGGCGCCCGAGCGACGAATTTCAAGCGCCCCTGACGACGAAGCCGCGACCGAACCAGCAGCACAACGCCAATGGCCGCCATTACGAGATTCAACGTTTGTCCTGTGCCGAGCGCAAGACGGTGCGTTGGATAGTCGCGATACAAGTCGATGAAGATCCTCGGGAATGCATACCAGAAGACGAACCGAGCGGCGACGGCTCCAGGCGTCGGATTGAATTTCCGAACGTGGAGAAGAAAGAACATCAACAGCAGGTTCTTCGCTCCGTCGTAAAGGACCACAGGATGGCGTAATCCTTCAGCATACGGAAACTGGACGGCCCACCACACGTCGGTGACAGAACCGACGATCTGTCCGTCAATGAAATTGCCAACGCGACCCATCGCCATTAGAAACGCTGCAGGCACCGCCAGTGTGTCGGCGAGCGCGAGAAACGGTTTCTTCCAAACGACGGTGTAAAACGCGATTGCTGCCGCCCCGCCGATAAGCAGGCCATGCGTGGCCATTCCTCCAAGCCACAGCGCCGGAATGAACCCGGGATGCTCCCGATAGAATGGCCACTCGTCGAACGCGACCTGGACGGCGCGGCCCCCCATGAGCACACCGATCGCAATGAGCGTCGAAAGCGTCCAGGTTTCGTATCGCGAAATGCCCAGCCTTTTATGGTTGCGCAGCAGATACAGATGGATTTCGAGAAAGCCCAGCGCGAACCCAAGACCGTACCACCACAGATGCACACCGCCAATGTCCGCAATTACAGGATCCATGTTGTGAACGTAGCCTTGTGCCATTAACGTTGTAGTATGGAATGGTTCAAGTCCCGTCGAATAGCTCCATCAACGTTCCCATTTCCGAACGTCCCTCCATTCTTGCGTCTCATGCATGGATCCGAAAACGAGTTACACTTCACATTGCCGGACAAATCCTGACCGCCAGACGAGGCTCACGATGGTGCACGTTCGAATGCCAAAACGATTCGCATGGCTCACAGCCGCAGTATCACTCCTGGTACTCTTCGGTTGCAAATCCGATCCTGCCAATCTCAAGCAGGTGCAGCAGCAGCGCGCCGGCGACTATACCGTGACCATCCTGAGCGATACGGGCACGTTGAAACATGGTTCCAGCAGTTTCACTCTGGAATTCCGCAAGTCTGCCGATAACCAACTCGCCGATGTCGGCAAGGTTGAAGTTTCTCCTGTCATGGAAATGTCCGGTATGGCTCCGATGATGGGCGGAGCAGAAGTAACACCGACCAGTACTCCCGGCCGCTATGACGTCAAAGGAAGTCTGACCATGGGGGGGCTTTGGAAGGTGAACGTGCGGTTTGGGGACAACCAGAACATTCGTTTCAGTCTGAACGCCGAGTAAGGCCGCCGAGCATTTGCGTCCACCGTTTGAACCGCGCGGAATGCCGGATGTCCTCGACAATCACGAACAGGCATGGCGTCATGAACAGCACGTGAAGCGTCGATGTCACCATGCCTCCGATGCTCGGTGCAGCGATCGGTTTCAGAATGTCCATTCCCGAACGGGTCGAGAGCGCGATCGGCACCAATGAAAATATGACAGCTGCGACGGTCATCAGTTTGGGACGCAGGCGTTGCGTGGACCCATGGATTACCGCGTCGATATAGGATTCATTCTCTTTCCTGTGGGCCAGCGCATCTCGAATGAAAACCACCATGATGATGCCCGTCTGCACGGCAATGGCGAACAGAGAGATGTACCCCACCATGACGGCCGTCGTCATGGAGTATCCCAATTTCCACTGCAGAAATACGCCGCCCACCATCGCGAATGGTACCGACAGCATGATCAACAGACTCTCTCCCACGGATCGAAACGCAACAATGAGTAACGCGAAAATAATCAGCAGCGTGACCGGCACGATGATGCGCAGCCGGCTTCGGGCGGCTTCGGTGTATTGATAGAGTCCAGTCCATTCCAGGGAGTATCCCGTGGGCAATTGCAGATTGGCGGAAAGGTAGGTCTTTGCCTTCGCGACATAGTCGGAAGCGGTCACGTTTCCCAGGCTGACGTATACGTACCCGGCAAGCTGACCGTTGTCATTGCGAATCATTTCCGGCAGCTTGCGGATCGAAACGTCCGCTACATTTCCAATTGAAATCGAACGGCCGTCCCCCGTTGCGACTGGAGCGTTCTTGACCTTTTCAACCGTATCAATATATTCAGGCGAATATTGAACGCTGAGAGGAACTGTCGCCCCATTGGCACGTTTGATCGCCAGAATGTTGTCTCCGCCGATCGCGTACCGCACTGTATCCATCGCTTCGTCGACAGTGACGCCTTGCTGCGCCATGCGTTCCAGATCGTTGTGAACATCAATGTAGTAACCTTCTGAAATTCGTTCGGCAATTACCTGAACCGTGCCGGGAAAGTCGCCAAGGAGCTTTTCGATCTGCTTCGAAAGATCTTCGATTACAGCAACGTCCGGACCTTTCACCTTGATACCCACGGGCGACTGAATGCCGGTACTTTGCATCAACACGCGCGCGCTGATAGGCTGGTTCCAGCTGTTACTGTATCCGATGATATTCATCGCGGCGTTCATTTCCGTGCGCAGCTGGTCTTTGGTCATTCCCTTCCGCCATTCCGACCTGGGCTTTAATTGAATCGTGGTTTCCACCATGCTGATCGGTGCAGGGTCCGTTGAGGTGTCTGCCCGGCCCAGTTTGCCGAAGACGCGTTCCACCTCTGGAATCGCTTTCAGTTTCTTATCCATCTGCTGAATCACCCATCCGGCTTCGCGCGTGGGAAGCCCTGGAAGAGTCGTTGGCATGTAAAGAATCGTTCCCTCATCCGTTTCCGGAAGAAAATCTCTTTGAAAGTTGTGCAGCAGTATGGCGCCGGGAATCAGAGTCAACAATCCTGCAGTAGTAAACGCGTAACGGTGTCGAATGGTAAATGTAAGCGCCTCCCGGTAAATCCGGACCGGTTTGCTGTCCTGATAGTCATGCGGTACTCCGGAACGCTTTCTGACGATCCAAAGAATGACAACCGGAATCAACACGATTCCCAACTCAATGATTTCCGGCAGGAATTCGCGCGCCGTGTCCCGGAATCGCCAGACTCCATAGATCAACAGCACAATACCCGCAAGCGCCAGCGGACGCCGATAGCGAAATGGTCTGGGTTTCACGTCCCGTTCGAAAATCCAAACGGTGACGATCGGCAGCAGGAAAAGCGTAAACAGTGTGGAGAATCCCATCGCGAACGTCTTGCTGTAGGCGAGCGGATCGAACAGACGTGCTTCGCGATCCTCGAGGAAAAACACCGGCAGAAACGAGGCCAGAATGATCAGCAGTGAAAACGTCAGCGGCTTGGCAAGATTTGTGATCGAGTGAATAACAATTTCACGCCGCTCGAGCGTGCTCAATTTCTTGTGGATCGACAACTCTGCCGCGCAATTCTCGACATGGACAATCGTGGCATCGGCGATTTCACCAATTGCGATACACAGGCCGGCAAGTGAAAAGAGATTAATCGTTTGTCCCATCGCGAATAACGGCAGCGCGGTAAACAGTGTGCTCAATAGAAGAATCGAGATCGGGCCGAGGGACGTTCTCAGGTTTCCCAGAAACAGCGCCGTCACAAGAATAAGGACCACGAGTTCTGTGACGAGCGTTCCAAAGAACTCTTTCAGAGTCCGCCAAATCCAGGCCGAGCGATCGTAGGCAGACTGGATGTCCACGCCCTTCGGGAGCCCGGCGCGAATTTCCGCCAGCTTGTGATCGAGCGACCGCGTGACGGCCAGCACGTTCTGGTTCTGTTCCATAATCGCGATGCCGCCCACGACTTCGCCGCCGCCGTCGAGATCCACCGTACTCCGGCGCAGGTCATATCCGACCTGAATGTAGCCGACATCTTTCAGGAAAATCGGCTTCTGTTGTTTGTTGCGTCCAACAACGAGATATTCCAGCTTGTCGATATCGTTGTTGTTGACGACACCGCGCAGCTGATATTCCCGATTCGTCACTTCGATCGTGCGTCCGCCTGTCTCCTGAAACACGCTCTGCAGCGCTGTTATGACTTGCCGCAGGGAAACTCCCACATTTTCCAGCAATGGCGGATAGATTTTGACCTGGTATTGCTCCTCCAGACCTCCGACCGAAGCCAATTCCGCCACGCCGGGAACGGTTTGCAGGGCGGGTTTAATCTGGCTTTCATTCAGAAGCCGTAATTCCCGCAGGTCGTGCGTTCCTTCGTGATCGACGAGTGCATATTGGTAAATCCATCCCATGCTGCTTGCATTGGGACCAAGACTGATGCTGGCGTCCGCCGGCAATTGGGGACGAATGGTGCTGATGCGGTCCAGCACGAGCTGTTGCACCCGATCGCGGTCTGCCGCTTCGTCGAGAATGACGTAAATAAAGGAGTAGCCCATGTGGGACGTTCCGCGAATCGACTGGATGTTGGAAGATCCCACGAGAGCTCGTACCAGAGGTTCGGTCACTTCCGACTCGATCAGCTGAGGGCTGCGTTGCCACTTTACATAGACGACGATTTGAGGATCGGAAATGTCCGGAATTGCATCGAGCGGCGATCGAAATATGGCGTAGATACTGAGACCGGCGCCAAGCAAAACAAAAAGGAGAGCCGCGAATCGAAATCGGACGATCGTCCGAATAACACGCGTGAGCATGAGCTAGTGACCCGGCTCCTGATCGGATAGCTTCAACTTGTATTCCGAGTCGATGAAGAAACTGCCGAAAGTCACCACCTGTTCTCCATCGGACAAGCCGCCGACAACCTGAGTGTACAGTTCACCCTGGATTCCGGTTTCGACCTTTCGAGGAGCATAGCTTCCATCTTTCCCCTGGACATAAACCACGCGGTGATCCCCTTCCTCGATAATGGCCTCGCTCGGAATGCACAGAAACTCGCCGCGCTCGACCGTGATTTCCATCACATAGTTGATGCGGCCTTCCACTCCCACACCGGAAAGAGTCGCTTTCACGATGCTCTTGCCGCCCCGGGAAGTCACCCGGGTGACTCTGGCCTGATACATCGACGACTTCGACTCGGGGGGAAAGCTTCGCACGCGCTGACCGACGGCAATCAGACTTCCTTCTGGATTGGCCACCGCCGCGGTAACGACTTTGTGAGTCTTGTCGATCGTCCCACCCGTTCGGACGATTTGCTGGATTGAACGTTTTGCGACGGTGCTGAGTGTCAGAGTGAGATCTGCCGCCTGTCCGCCGGTGACCTTGGTGCCGCGCGGCTCGAGGCGCATCCGTTCACGAATATTTTGAGCTTTTAGAGGAGTAAGAGAGAGAACGGTAAGAAGGAGAAAAAGTGATGTTGTTTTCAAGACGGATACGACCTGAACATATTTCCCCTTTAGGCGCGGTCATAGACCGCGCCTACAGGGGAATTCAAATTGCCGCACGACCCATCAGTGACAGTAGTTGTCCTTGCTGTCCATGATGTGCGTTCCCCACGGGAACAAACCGACATTGCCCACTCGCTCGACTGCTTCCGTTCGGGCATCGATAATGACGACCTCGTTCGTTGTCGATTCCGCGAGATAGATTTTCTGGTCTGCGGTATCGGTTGTGGCGGTTTCGAGCTGAATGTTTGTGCCAAGTTTGATACGGCCCGCGGGGCGGAGCGACGACATATTATACACATAGACAAACCCGCTGCTGGAGCTGATCACGAATGCTTTTCCAGCCGCGAAGTTCACGCCAGTCATATTGGGACCGGCTTCGAGAGTTGCCGCAACTTTGTTCGCCTTCACATCGATGATGGAAATGGTTTCATCTCCGTTGTTGGGAACAATGGCGTACTTGCCGTCGTGTCCCATGTACACGCGCCAGGGATCCTTGCCGACCTGGATCGTCGCAACGATCTTGTCTTCGCGCGTGTCAATCACGCCGACGACTCCCAGGTCGCCATCGGCGGCATAGAGATAGCGTCCGTCCGGAGTCGGCATCGCGATGTTGATGCCGTGAATCTCTTTGAAATAACGACCGGGGTCCAGCTTGGCAACTGATGGCGGCGCAGCGATTTGAATCTTCTTGGCGAGTTCATGGCGGCGCACATCGATCACACCGACCCAGTGAGCACCGTAATTTCCGACGTATGCCTTGGATCCATCCGCGGTGAACGTCACGTTGAGCGGTTCCACCAGTCCGGGAATCGTTTTGATTTTCGTCAGCGATTGCATGTCAATTACTGAAATGTTGTCGCCTTCCGGATTGCCCTGATAGTACCAGCGGCTGTCCGGAGAAAACGCCAGATGCTCCGGAGCTATATCGACGGGAATCACCTTCACCAGTTCCAGCGTGTGCGAATCGATGATGAAGGCCTTGTTCGCGCGCGTTCCGCCGGTCACCACGTAACGGCCGTCCGGCGACATCATCACCATATGCGGGTTTACGTTGTTTCCGAGAAACGTCCGGCCGACGAGTTTCTTGGTCTTGATATCCATGAAGGCGATATCGTTGGAATCGCGATTGACGATCATGACCACGGATGTCGGATCGGCAACCTTGACGTCTGCAGCGCGAACCACTGAACGCGGTGCAACTCCGAGAAGCCCCACCGAGAGACCCACGACCGCGGCCGCGAATCCCGATACTGCGAGTAATCGTTTTGTTTTAGACATAGATAAATCCTCCGACCTTCCGATCAAAAGCTGGCCTGCAAACGGATGCCAGGGACAAGGTATCCCAGATTCGGGCTTCCGGGCCGCAACTCCATGAAATGTTGAACATGAAACGACAGGTTGAACTTCTCGGCCAGGCTGAAATTGTAGTAGCCTTCGACGAGTCTTTCCTTGCCGGGAAACTGAAAGTCGGTTTGTGCGTAACCCACTCCCCACTTATCGGCAGGGAAGAAGCCCAGTCCCTGAGCAAACTGGAAACCGCCGCTGTAAAAGTGGTCGCGTTTCACAACGGCCTGCGAAGCGCCATATCTTCCGAACAATGTCACCTGAGGACCAAGCTTCTGATCGATGCTGGTGCCATATCCGATGTTGTATCCGGACGGCTTGTTGTTGTCCGTGCGGTACCAGAACCGGTAGTTTCCTTCACCCATGCCGGGAAGCCGCGTGACATAGCCGACCTCGGCGAGTGAAAAGATAGAATCCGAAAGGCTGGTGGCCTCGTTAGTGCTTTGCTGGAAACCCGCCTTGAAATTGAATCCGCCCTTGGGGTCATACACAAGCGCCAAACCTGCTCCGTTATTCCCCAGTCCTAATGCTCCGTTATTGACAAGAGCGTCGCCGATGAACTGGCTGGTCTCATCGTTGGCAGCGACGTTGTGGTCGAAATAATTCGTCAAATCCAGGCGGCCGGCCGTGATTCCCAATTTGTTGCTGAACAGTTCGGTCCGGAGCCACGCTTCTCGCAGATTCAGTTCGTTTTGATTCACCAGACGAGCAGAATATCCGTTCACGAGCGTCAGTGTTCCGAGTTCGAAAGGCGGCGGGCCGCTGAGACCCACGACATCGGCAAAGAACATCGTATTCTGCGCAATTCCGGCAGTGAAAAAGAGATCAGCCGACGCCAGTTCGTAAAAATGATTGTCTCCAACAATCGGATTGCCTTTTGTGCGATGCGCAAATTGCGAAACGATACCCGCATTTACGCCGACTTTGACGCTATGCTCTTCGGCATCGCTCATCGCCTCTTCGATCTTTTCATTGATCGTCTGCCGGCGGTATACGCGCTCCCGCTCATAGGTCGTAACTTTTTTGGCGCCTTCGGACGGGGAGTCGGATTCGATTCCATTCTTGTCGACATAGACGACTTTCTTTTTCGTGCGCGTCTCCGGTTCGGAATAGACCGTCGTGGACTCGAGATCCTTGATTCGCTGTTCCAGAGTCTTGATGCGGTCGAGCATCGCCTGCGGATCCGTGCTGTCTGCGGGCGCTCCTTCAGGATTGGCTGCATCTCCGCCCGTCGGTCCTCCAGGCATCACCATTCCGGGTGGCATCGCCGGCGCGGCCGGCTGCTGGCCCCGCCCGCCTCCTTGTTGTGCGGCAGGCGCCTGTCCGCGCTGTCCGCCTCCTTGTGGTGCAGCTGGCTGCTGGCCCCGCTGGCCTGCCTGCGGCACTGCGGCGATCTGCGTCGTCGCGGCAGCTTGCGCCGCCAATTCTGCGAGTTGATTTTCCAGATTCCGAATCTGGGCGGCCAATTGATCTGCTGTTGACGACGTTTGTGATTGCGCACTCAACACAGACGCTTCGCCCATCAGGGCCAAAGTTAAAACTATCAGGCACCATTTCGATACCCTGAGACTCGTCTTACAGACTTTGAACATGAGATTTCCTTTTCATTAACGGTTTTTTAATGGTGAAACCGATAGGGAGTATAGCGACGACTCCGGAAGGCAGGCCTGAATGTTTCCTGAATTTTTGTTCAGAATGAGGTGGACTTAATTCTCGTGGAGCGCCGTCCGTACGGCCTCTTCGATGTCGTCATAATGGCCGACGCCGCCGTGGCTCAAACGAATGAATCCGCTTCGATCGATGACGAACTGCGTGGGCCAGAGATCGCAGCGATAGTCCGCCCAGATCTTTTGTTTGTTGTCCACAACCACGGGATATTGAATTCCCATTTTCTCGATGGCTTTGCGAAGTTTCGGCAATTCCTTTTCATAGTCCGCCCGCGGTGTGTGAACTCCAATGACAACGAGACCGTCCTTGGAATACTTCTCGAAGAGCGCCTCCACGTGAGGCACGGCTTCCTTGCAAGGGTCGCAGTCAAATGCCCAGAAGTCGATCAGGACGACCTTGCCTTTGAGTGATCCAAGAGTGAGCGGAGATTTGGTGTTGATCCACACGTCGGATTTGCGGAGCTCGGGAGCCTTTTCGAGAGGACCAGCGAAAAGAACGAGCAGCATTAAAGAGGTGAGCTTGCCGACCATGCCGATCATTCTAATATCAATTCGCTTTTCTCGTACCACCGGCACAAATGGAAAAGAGGAAACATCAGATCATGTTACCGATCGAGTCCAACTGCGTGCCGTGCAGTCCGGTCATTTGGATTAATCGCGAGTGTTCTCCAGGAAGTTTTCCAATATGATTGAGTGTCACCCTTTGCCAGATACGCTTCAGTAAGCGTCTTCAGTGAAAGCCTGTCGAGAGGAAAGAGCTTCGCGTTCATTTCAAGAACGGCAATCGCATCATCGAACTTCCGGCGTTTCATCATGGCCTGCGCAAGACGATAGAGGTCCGTCGCGCCTTCGATATATGAAGCGCTCGTTGTGGGTGCCAACGCCAGAGTGGCTGCAATTCCCCGGGATTGATAAGTCCGCCATAGCTGAGGCAAAACCGGAAGCGGCGATTGGCAGAGCACTTTGAAACGGACGTCCCACCGGGGATCTCCGCTGTGCTGGCTGCGCATGCGGATATATTCGGTATCCTCACAAAGTTGCCGGGTAAAGCGCGCATACGTGATGGTCAGAGGATGTCCGAGATACAGGATCGCGTCGAACTTCTTATCTCCCGCGTCAACGGTTGTGGCCGGATAAGGAGAGGAGTTGAAGGGCGCCATTTCGAGTGTCGTTCCCCGAATGAGAGCGAGGCTGGGCGCGGGCCACTTCGAGATGCCGGGTTGCAGCTCTTCCAAATCGGCGTTATCGGCGTTGGTATTGATGCTGAATACCCTAGTGCCGGTGCTTTCCAAAAGAGCAACGATGCTTCGAGTGGCGGCTTCCGGCCTTCTGGAGAAATGGCCATCTCCGTAAATGAGCAGGGCACGCCGATGTTTCGCCACGACTTCCCGCAGCACGAGAGGCAGCGGGAAAGCATCCCGTGTGCCGAAGTCCCGGACCTGTTCCTCTATCGAACGGCTGCTGTTCCAATCGACTGGAGGATCACCGAGCAGAACCCGCAATTGCCGCTCTTTGGGTAACGTTGCGTTGACAGCGCGAACGGCGAGAAAGAATTCCTCGTAGATGGACACGTCCCAGACCGAGCCATGAGCTGTCGTGTTCTGCCAGACCTGTCGGTGAGCAGCGGAAGGGATGTTCTCGCCGCGGACAAATCGGTCCATGACATCCTGATACCGGGCATTGCCGAATTCCACGACGATGTCGTTAACGATCGCAGCGAATCCCGGATTCCGAATCAGCGAAAGCCGGAACTGATGCGCCTGCTCGTTGCCGTGAGGACCTTCGCCAAGTGCTACGATCGAGTAGCTGCGGAACGCATCCAGAATCGCGGCCGCGGGCTCGAGGGGAACAGCAGGTCGCTTGCTTTGCTGGCCTGAGCCCGGCGCAGCCGTCGCAATCGCGACAACAATCGCGAACATTCGAGTGAGCAAGACGGGACTCTTCATAAGAGCACCATTGCAACCTTTTTGAAGAGAAGTTTCGGACGAATCCCTCTACGGAAGAGAGAGGGTGCACCAATCATGTCTGGGTTAATTCGGAAGCCGGAAAGCTATTAATTCCGCTGGAAAGCCTGTTCCACCGATCGCGAGCACAATGTACTGTTTCCCATTGAGCATGTACGTCATTGGAGTGCCGGTCTCGCCTGCGGGCATGTAGACTTCGCCCAGATCCTTTCCCGTCGACTTGTCATACGCACGCAACATGGCTCCAATTTTGCCGTTCGGCAACGTGAACGTATCGTGTTCGCCGGCGGCGATCATTGTCTTTGTGACGAGCACTCCGAAGATTCCGGGCCGTCCCGTGCGTGGAATCGACACGCCTTTGAGTGTCGGATGATTGCGAATGTTGTCCGGCGTCTCGCCGTGCGCGATCTGCCAGAGGATTTCACCTTTGTTCAAGTCGATTGCGCTGATGCTTCCATAGGGAGGCTTTGCCAGTGGAAGACCCTGAATGGTAAGAGCCGGCGCTACGGCGTCGGCGCCAGTGGCATTGGGATTTGGATTCCTTGCGGTTCCGGAAACATATGCGAGTTCCGAGGTCTTGGGGTCCCCAGGCACAAGCCCGATATTTCCCATATTGCGCTGAGAAGGGATGTAGGCGATGTGCGTCTCTGGTTCGTACGAGCCGCCAGCCCAGTTCGTACCGCCGCCTGCCGTTGCCATTCCCAGCGTGCCGAGCGGTCCTTCCCATTTGCTGACAACCGGTGGAGTGAATATCGGTCCAATCTTGAATCGCGATACAAACTGAACTGCCTGCGCCCGGAGCTCCGGAGTGAAATCGATCAGATCGTCGATCGAAGAACCCTGGCGGTCATAGGCGGGTGGTTTGGTTGGGAACGGCTGCGTGGCCGAATACCACTCGCCCGGAACGTTTCCTTTTTCAACCGGGCGTTCGGGTATCGGCCAAATGGGGTGACCGTTGGTTCGATTGAAGACATAGAGGAACGCCTGTTTGGTTGGTTGCGCGAGCGCCTTAATCGTCTGGCCGTTGATGGTGATGTCCACCAGCATTGGCGCGCAGGGAATATCGTTGTCCCAGATGCCGTGGTGCTCGAGTTGGAAATGCCATTTCCGAACGCCGGTTTTCAGATCCAGCGCAACAACGCTTTCACCATACAAGCCATTGCCTGGCCTGTGCCCACCGTAGTAATCGCCCGTGGGAAGTTCGACGGGGATGTATACCAGTCCCAGTTCTTCGTCGACGCTGATCTGGCCCCAGACTCCTGCGTTCCCGGTGCTGGCAGCGGAGTTCTGTTCCCATGTTTCGGCGCCGTACTCGTTCGACATCGGAATCGTGTGAAAGATCCAAAGGCGCTTGCCGGTCTTCACGTCGAATCCCCGGACGTAGCCTTTCACATTGGCCTTCACGCGCGGCACTCCTCCCGGCCGGTGTGCAGCGCCAACGATGACGGTATTCCCGGCAACGACCGGAGCCGCATTGAAAACCGCAAGATACCTCTGTCCATCGCTCCTCCCGATCGCTTTCGAAATCATAAGCGCCCGAATGTTCTGAAGCGGCCGAAGTTGGCCGGGATTATATGCTTTCCGGAGTAACAGCGGTTTATTTCACTCCCGCCGGTTAAACCGCTTACTCTTCTATTGCGGCATGAACGCATCCTCGCCGATCTGCCTGAAGCCATCCGCCAGAAGATTGGTTTCCAGCCGTCCTGAATTCGACGGATTCCGAAGGAAAGTTTCGGTTGAAGGATTTGGATCCTGGCTCGTACCGGGTAACTGCTTCCGCGACTGGCTACGTCGATCAGCAATTTGGCCAAAGATCGTTGGTTGCTGAACTCGGAGACGTCACTCCAATTGTTGTTGTGGCCGGACAGGGCCTGAAGAGTGCTGCGTTTCATTTGACTCCCACCGGAACCGTGGGCGGGAGAATTATCGATGAGGCGGGGCAACCGGCCATTGGAGTTCCTGTTTTTGTCCTGCGATCTGTATATGACTCGACGGGCTTGAAAAATGTCCGCCAGGTTGTCACCGGAACCGCCGACGACCGCGGCGAGTTTCGACTCTTCGGAATCACTCCGGGACGCTATTTCGTCGCCACCGGAATTCTTCCGGGACAGACGGGGACTGGCGCCCGCGGTGGGCTCAATCCAGCTTCGAGTGTCGAGTTCAGATACTTTCCTGGCGTGAGCGACCTCGATCGCGCGGCGGATGTGGACATCAAGCCCGGCGGAGAAAGCAAAGCCGACATGAATGTCATACGTCAGAAGCTGTACACGGTCAGGGGCCGCGTCGTGGATTCCACAGGGCAGATGGTGTCGAACGCCGGACTGCTTCCAAGACAAGCGCCAGTCCGGGTCTCACTCCTCCCAAAACGGACGATTCAATATGACGGGAGTTGCTCCCGGCGATTACAAAGTCTACGCGTGGGATGGCATTATGACCTGTCTTGATTTACGTTTGTTTGATCTGCGCACAACACCGCTTCATTCCTTACTAAAGCAGTGCGCCGCTTTTGTCACTCGCGTGGATTAAACGAAAACATACCGGCCCTGTTTGGGGGTGGGAGGCGCAGAAGAATAGGAATCAGCTGCCGAATGGCGCCGCCTGGACGGACTGGTTACCGGCCGGCGTAATATCCATCTCTGGTCTGGACCAGGAGATCCTTTTGCCGGGTCACCAGATGGATTTTGCGGTATCCCGCTCCGGCATCCGCTCTATTGGACGAATAGCCGATGTTGTACTGATTGCGCAACTCTTCCGCGATGGTTTTGTAAATCTCTCCGATGGATTGCTTCTTCGAGACTTCAAACAGGCGGCCTCCGGTTTCGCTGGAGATCCGTTCAAGAATTTTCTTACCGGAGAGAGGTTTTTGTTGTTCAGGGTTTTTGCTCCCGCCACGTTGGCTGCCTCCTGGAATTCCAAAAACCGTTGGGAATTGATTCTGCTCTGGGTTGCCGAACAAAATTGAATAGACGACAGTGTCGGCGCGCTGTGCGGTCATAATGGCGGTCTCCAGGCTTTCCTTGCTCCCGACGTCCACTCCATCGGATAGAACAATCAACGCCTTACGGCCCTGCTGTTTCCGGATCACTTCGTCGGAGGCCAGAAAGATCGCATCATGACCTCGCAGAGCGGACTGAGCTCACTTCGCAAACGATACTCTCTGGAAATAACTCATCCTCCCAAGAATGCTGGCGAAACGCCGTTGAAAATTGATGCACCAGAGCTGCGCGTGGAATGGAGGCTAATCGAAAGGAGCATAACCGGCGAGCAGTGGGATCTACATAACAAAGGCGCAGTATCCGTTCTGGAAAAAGGAAGCACGCAACCCAAAGCCTACCCGAGTTCCGACGGCTGGGCCGTTGTGAGGATGGGCCCTGGTTCAAACCACATTAAAATTGTCTCCGAAGTCGATGGCTCCACTGAGGCGGCGATCGACGTCGAGGGCCCCGACAACAAGCCGCCGAATGCCGCAACGCCACCGAAGGCAGATCGGGGGCCGGGGAAGATTCCCCATTAATTCTTCGCGCCGCTCTCCGTTTATCCTGCCTATCATT
>JBGPBY010000114.1:0-16674 GCA_041481485.1 Terriglobia bacterium | reverse complement strand
TTTACGCGCCGGGGACACTGGTTTGGGACTGACCGGTGCTTCCGCGGGAACAGGCTGGGAAGAGGCTACCGCCGTTTCACTCTTTGCGTCGGTCGTTGCAGCGCTCGCTGAGGGTTCAGCCGGTTTCGAATTCGAACACGCGAACAAAAACGAACTCAAAGCTGTCAAAGCCAGGAATTTTGGAATTCGCTCGTACATGTTTCCGCCTTTCAGAAATACAATGACATTGTCTCAGACGGACACGGCGCCGCAGCGTTTAAAAAAAAGTATAATCTCCGCTGATGATTCTTTTGAAACTGCCTGAAGCTGCGGAACTTCTGAACATTAGCTACCCCACCATTAAGCAGTGGATTTACAAAGGCAAAATTCGCTCCGTTCAGGGCCCCGGCGGCCATCACCGCATCCCTCAGAGCGAGATAGACCGGCTCACGCATGTCAAGGAGGTTCGAAAGAAGGGCAGGTCGACCGGCGTTCTCGACACCATCAGCGGACGAAACAAACTACTCGGAACCGTCGAGAGCGTGCGCCACGATGGGCTTTTGACGGAAGTGAAGCTCAACATCGGCGGGCAAATCATCACCGCGATCATCACGAGTCAAGCCTCCCGGGATCTTGGACTGAAACGCGGAGTTCAGGCCTATGCGCTGATGAAATCCACCGAAGTCATGGTCGTCCGGCCGTAATTCAGCGGGAACCAAACTACGGAGTGGTTCCGATGTGACTGAGCATCATGCCGTCGGAACCACCGCTTCGTGACCGCTCCGCAATCACGTTGCCCCTGACCCAGGGGGCAACTCGCAATTTCGCCGATATTCAGAATCCCACCTTCAATCCGAATTGAATCACTCGTGGATCACCGGCCGAGGAAATCGACCCAAACGCCGAGTTATTCAGAACCACGTTGGGTGCTCCCAGCGGTGGCGTGTTCGTAAAATTGAACGCTTCGGCACGGAATTCCACGTTGGTGCGTTCATTGACCCTGGTGCGCTTGATCAGCGCAACGTCTGCGTTTCGATACGCCGGTCCACGAACGGGATTGCGGGAACTGTTGCCTATTGTAAAGATCGGCGCCGTCGTAAAGGCGTTGGTGTCAAACCATTTGGACGTCGACCGCTGAGACGCGGACAACTCCGGATTCGATATGCGGTTGGGACGCTGGGTGCCGAAACCGGCAAATGAGTTGAAATTGGTGAGCTGAGTCAACGCCAATGGCAACCCGGACTCCAAAGTCACTATGGAAGAGAACTTCCAGCCATTCAGGAGTTTGCCGAGCATCTCTCCACAGGATTTGCATGAAGGCAACTCATAGGTGGCCCCCATGGCAAACACATTCGGCATGTCGCCTGTGGAAACGTCCCTCTCCAGAGACCGATTGTAGGTATCGGCGGCGGGGAAATTCGCAGTGGGTCCCGTAATGATGGACGCATCAAACACCGAAGACGCCTGATCGATCAGCTTCGAGTGCGAGTAATTCGCGATCCATGAGATTCCGTGCGACAACCGCTTCTCGACCTTGATCTGAAGTGCGTTGTAGTTGGTGTTTCCCACATTGTTTCGAAACAATGTCACGTTGGTGAACCGCGGAAACGGCTTGAGCAGCTGGGCCTGAGGAATGCTTGGATTCCCCAGTGAAGAAGACCTCGGAATGATCCCAAAGTATGGATTGGGCACACTGACCTGCAGAGCTCCCTGCAGGCTAAGCTGCTGCACGGTCAACTGATTGATGTTGGTATCGGGAATACCGACGTGCGTGATTTTCGAACCGGCATAGGCAATCTCGACGGACGTATTTGCCGTCAGGACTCTCTGGACGGAAAGATTCCATTGCTGTACGTATCCAGAACCGAGATCGCGATCGACGGAAAAAACTCCCTGACCAAGTCCGGCATCCGGCGTCGGCCCGGTTGCCGAGACGCTGGGACCGGCCGACAGGACAAACGCAGGATTTATGTTGTCCAGCGAGCGCTGCCTGACACTCTGGATGAATGGAAAATAGGGGACGGTAAACGGTGTTGTGATTCCGGTCTGCTCAATCCAGACCACGGCAAAGCCGGAACGAATCACCGTCTTGTCTGAAGCGCGGTACGCCACACCAATCCGCGGACCCAGGTTCAGCTTATGCAACTTGCGCGCAGTCGTGGGGAACCCATTTTGACCGAGATAATCCAGCTGCTGCGACTGCAGATTGAAAACAGCGCCGCGATTATTGGCTTCCGTCGAGGGGAAATTCAAGGTATAGCGGACGCCGGCGTTCACGGCAAATCGGCGCGTGGCTTTCCAATCGTCCTGAATGAACCCTTCCAGAATTTTCGCGCGCGGCTGCAAAACATCCTGCTGCAGGTCGATGGTGAATTGATCCACCTGTCCCAGTAGAAAACTGGCCAGAGCGTTGCCCGAAGTTGAGGAATTCGGAAATGCCGACTCCACAGCACTGAAGCTGAATGTCCCTGTTGGAGAAGGAGGCTGCACGATATCCATGCGCTCAACGCGCAGATCGAATCCAGCCTTGATGAAATGCACGCCGCGCTGAAATGCAAAGGTGTCTGCTATTTCGGTAACATCCGTATGCGTGTCGGAATAGGCGCTGGCCGAAGGGCCCAGTTGCGTGAAGCCGCTTATGACAAACGTGGGCAGTGCATCCTGAAATGCCGCATTGGCTGGAATTCCAGGAATGCCGAGACTCGCCGATGCCGGAGATGACAGTTTGGTGGCCGCCAGATGCACCGTACGCCGCGTGTTTCCAATTCGCAACTGATTGGTCATGGATGCGCCAAAGGTATGCAGGTACTGGGATGCAAACGATCCACCGATGATCCGTGTGTGTCCCAGCGCGCCGGATGTCAGGGTGCCGCCGCCATCCGGCAGCGGCGTAACGGGATCCTGAACATCCAGCGCGTAGGACGCGCGTCCGAAGACCTGGTCCCGGACGCCAAAACGGTGATCGAGGCGAAAATCGCCCTGATCCATATAATCGGTTTCGTTGCCGACACGGGTGTAGTTGTTCGCGGTACCCGATGTTGTCGGCAAAGGGTAGCGGTTCAGAAGCGCCTTCGCTACCGGATCGATTCGATCGGAAGGTATGGTGTTCGAACTGAACTGGTCGCGAATGATAGTGCCGCTGGAATCCGTGCGCGTGGTCGCCGGATCGAAAATATTGGTGGTAAAGACACCGGAACGCTGCGCCAGCGTGGGCACCGTCGATATGCGCACGCGGCCAATGAGCTGGCGGCTGCCCTGATAATCGACGAAGAAAAATGTATTGTCCTTGCGAACCGGGCCGCCGAAAACGAACCCATACTGATTGCGCCGGAATTCCGGCTTGCGCGGATTCGCGGCCGTCGCCGGTGCAAACAGGTTGCGTGCATTCAGCGCTTCGTTGCGGAAGAATTCAAATATGGATCCGTGCAGATTGTTGGTGCCCGACTTCATCGACAAATTCACGACGCCTCCATTGAAGCGCCCGAATTCCGACGAAGGACTATTGGATTCGATTTTGAATTCCTGAATGGAATCGATCACCGGCATAAATGCAACCTGCCCCGGTTCGGGCTGCAAAACCGAAATGCCGTCATACAGGTACTCATTCGTGCGCGGCCGGCCGCCATTGATCCGGGGCAGAGTGGAGTTCGGCGGCAGTTCGACACCGGCCGACAGTTGTGACAGCGTTACAAAGGACCGGCCGTTGAGAGGAAGATCGACGACCTTGTCGGTGTCGACGACCTGCCCGAGATTGCCGGAGCTGTCTCGCAGGATCGGAGCATCTCCGGAAACGGTGATACTTTGAGTCACAGCTCCGACCTCCAGTTGAAGATCGAGACGGACGCGCTCTCCCGTGGTCATCCGAACACCTTCACGAACCAAACGCTGGAAGCCCGGAGCTTCCACAGACACCCGGTACAAACCCGGCTTCACCGGGAACACAACGTAATTCCCTGCCGAGGCCGAATTCGCTGTCATTTCGCTGTTGGATTCCATTTCTGTAATGCGAACTGTGGCGCCGGCGATCGCCTTTCCAAACGGATCAGAAACGTCGCCGGCAAGTTGTCCGGCGGCAACCTGAAACAATAGAAATAAGACAGCCCCTGAAATCATATGACGATCTTATACAGTATTGATGCTTAGTTTTTCAACGATTCGATACTGTTTAATATGATTTGTTCACTTGGAACTGAACGCGCCCAATGAGTCTTTTGCTGAATACAGGAAGACTTGAATGAAATCGCCAAACGAATCGATTCCCTGTTGCAGGGCGGTCCATGCCACCAAGTGACAATTGAACATTGAACATTTCTTCGGGGAAATGTTCATTGTTCATTGTTCAATGTTCAATTGTTCAATGTTCAATTGTCACTTGGTGGGCATATACCGCCCCTACAGGAGGAACATGAAATCTGCCCGCAGCCGCCTGGTTACTCCAATATGCTATTGGGCGTTATGAGTGAAATGAATGTGGAACCGGCGAACTGGTGGAAGGTTTATTGAGCCTTGCGAGCCTGATGGTGTTCCTGAGCCCGGCGCTTGGCGCGTGCCTTCTTTTTTGCCCGATTGACCCTGCGGCGGAGAAGGATTTCATACTTGTTTGCCATTTGGAGGTTAGCCTTTCACCGAAGCCACGGCCTTGGCTTCGTCGTCATAAACTTCAAAAACGGTGAGCAACTTGGTCATCTGCAGCAGATCTCTGATTTTTGCGGTCAGCTTCAGCAGTTTTACATCGCCACCCTTGTTGCGAACCGTCGTATACGACGAAACCAATTCACCCAGCCCGGAGCTGTCGACATAACTGACGTCTGCAAGATTCACCAGAATCCGAGTTTCGCCCGAAGCCACCTGAGCCCGCAGCGCATCGCGCAACTGAATTACGGGTTCTCCGATGGTGAGTTTTCCGGAAAGATCCAGAATTGAAACACCATCGACCTTGCGGGTCTTTACAATCAAGCTCATACAGCCTTTCCTCCTACAGCCTCTTACACAAAAAAATGGAGATCAAGGTTAACGTGTATCCTGCTGAAGTTTCAAGCGATTAGTTGCCCATTGGCGCGCGGGTGCTAGACTGTGAAGCTTCATCTATCAGGGAGTACAGTCATGACACGTTGGCTCAGCATTATCCTGCTGACAAGTCTTCTGCAGCAGGCGGATCCGGAAACCCGCATTGTCAACTACCTTAAGTCGAATGTCCGGCCGGGGCAACCCGTCACAGTTGCAGACCTCACGCGTGTGTTCAAAACACCCGAAGAACTTTCGGCACTCAACCGCCTCTTCAACACATTCTTTAAGATTCCACTGACGGTTTCCCAGATGTATACGCGAACGAAGAAGATTCCCACGCTCCAGGAGCTTTCCGACCAGTTTGGGTTTCGAGTTCCCGGCGAAATGGACGTCATTCTGCGTGTCATGGAAGCGGATCCTCGCGTGCCGAAATTCATGACGCGCAATCCCAGAACAGGTGAGATTACAAGCATCGACGTTGCCGCAATCCAGAGAGATGCTAACTTTGGACAGTTCATCGAGCGGAGCATCGCCGGCTGGGAAGGCCGGCAGGTACCGCCCTTCGCCATGAATGCCTTTAGTGGAAGCGCGTTGAGTTCAACCCTGGTTTCCGGCCGCCCGCATTTGATCTATTTCTGGTTCAGTAATTGTCCGCCCTGCGTTCAGACCACTCCCTTACTCGTGCAGCTGAATGCAAAGTACTCCGCACAGGGATTCATGATCATCGGCGCCAACGCCGATCGCTTTCTCGAATTGCCATATTCGGATGCAGTGCGATCGAGTTATCTGAAAGCGAACGGGGTGACGTTTCCCGAAGGCCATTTGACCATGCAAATGCAGAGGGACTATGGGGGAGTCAGCGTGTTTCCCACAATGTTCTTTGTCGACCGGCGCGGGAGAGTCGTGAAGCAAATGGTGAGTTTTCATGACAAGGCAACGCTGGAAGCAGCGATTCAGCTGGCGATGAAGTGAATCCTTCGTCCGGAAGCTGGGGTTTTACCTGTAACACTCTGGCCAGCCCGACATCCAGGTAGTGCCGCAAAAGTAGAAGAGATCACACCGGTCCGGTCTCGAACCGATGACCTCGCCAAGGCAGCTACTTGGCCGCTGTCGGTGCTCCTTGAAAGACGAAGTGATATGAGCCTTGCCCACCATCGGCGCCGTTGATGACCAGCTGGAACTTACCGGTGGCGGTCAGCCGGGCGTCGGTGCCTGACAAGCAGGACGGACCGAGCGAGTCATGACCATTCGGATCGATCACGCTAACGACGAGATTTCCCAGATCGCATCCCTCGCCTGAGAACCGCAAGAGGTCGCCGGCGTGGCCCTCGAACGTGTAGACGTCGTGGGCGCCGCGCGTTTCAATCTGTCCCGCGAGGACAGAGTTGTAGGTTGTTGGCTGCGTGCGATCGGGCCGGACGAACCGGATCGGCACGTGAAAGGCGCCTGTCGGGTTGTCCGTCTGCCGAGTCTGCAGCGTGTAGTCACCCGTCGCAGGCAGGACTATCCTTCCCAGCGCACACAGGGCTCCTCCACCGATGCGCTTGCCGTCTGGCACCAGGATTGCGCCCTGCATGTAGTGGTCGGTGCAGTCCGGATTGCCAACCCAGACGACGTCACCTGCGCGCGCTGTGAAAGGCACGCTGGCGTGCGCGTTCGCGTCGGGGATGTTGCCTTCCATCATAACGGTTCGCGACACGCCAATCGCTGCCGTCGTCGTGGCCGCATGCAGCGCCAGCAGCTGCTGCTGATGACTGTAGGAGCTCGCGAACAGGAAATCGCTCGTCGAGGCGTAGTCGATGATGCAGTCGTCGAGCAGATGACGATCGCTAATGCCGGCCTGGCGGCAGATCTTCTCGGCGGTTTCGCGGTCCGGCACTTTGGAGGGATCGACGTGATGATCTGGAAAGGTCCGATCCGTGAATGTCGCCGTCGACTGGCCTGGCTGGTAATCGAACAGCGATGCATTCTGTGTGATCCGCCATGCGTCGGCAAGCGTGTGTGTTACCACGTCGGGGTCAGGATGAACGCCCAGCGCCGCGCCTTTGGAACCAATGAGATCGTCCTCAGGCGATCCGTTGTCGTTGCCGAGCAGTCCGACGAGCATGCCCTTTCGCGCATCTGCGGGCTTGACCTTCACGTTCAACGCGCGGGCCCCAAGCTGTTCGACGCGGACTGTTGTACCGTCTGACCACTCCAACAGAAAAACGACACCTGCCATCGTCGACGACTGCGAGATCGCGCCTCCGGAAAACCGGATCTGGGAATCGGTGACGGGGGTTCCATCGACGCGCAAGATGGCCGCGCCATTCTCGACCGCAATAGTGACGCGCCGGCCACCGATCTTCGTCGCCATCGCCTGGTTCACCGTGACGGTACGTGACTGCTTCGCCGGCACCTGGCGAACCTGCACGGCAAAATCGTCCTTCGTCGATCGGACGAGCGTGTATTCGCCCACTACCTGGAAGTCGTAGCGGACGCCATCGAGAGTGGCGATGTGCGTGTCGCCCATGCTCGAGCCGTTGTCGGGCCGCTTCTCATCGGGCTCGTCACCGCCACCGCCAGCGTCTTCCCCGCTCCCGGGGGGGGTTGACGGCCTTCAGGGGCGGATCTTTGGGCTTCTTGCAGAACTCGTCAAGTTTTTCTGCAACGGCGCCCGACAGGGCGATACCGTCGGCCCCCGCGAGCCCGAGGTAGATCGGCGCCTTCGCCGGTTTAGTAATGAGAGAGGCGCCGGCCGAACCGTCTGGACACGTGCACCCGCCAGACTTGAGGCACATCGGAACCGTTGTGTCGGCGGTGAGCACCGTATCCAGCCCGAACTTCTCGTCGTGCAGACGGCCGTACCCCGTAAAGACGCCGACAGCGAGAATATAGGCGTCGGATGAAAGCTTCACAGTTCCGGCTTCGTAGTAACCGACATCCGGGAAGATCTTCTCGTCACCCGCATTGACCGTGATCTCCAGTGGCGCGTGCTTCTGCATCGGCGGCTGGCCCGGCGAGGTCATACCCCAGTTGGGCTTTGCGCCTTCCAGGAAGTAGCTCGGTCCCCAGGTCGTGTAATAGTCGAACACCTGGCCGCCGATCAGGTACTGGAATGCGTCAAGGTCGCCGGAGGCGAGCGCTGTTGCGATCATCGGTAGCATCCTCGTCCACACCAGGCTGTCGCTGCCGGACACGTCGGCGAGATGTCCGAATACGCCAAGGCCATCCTGGCCACGCTCGACGAACTGGCGCGTCGGCGTCATGGCGTACTCATTCGAATCCTTTATGTACACTTTCGCCTCGTGAACGATCGTCGCCATGACCCAGTCGGCTTCGCCTTCGAGGATCCAGCGCTTCACCTTCTTTAGATCGGGCTGGTTTCCGATCGCACGCTGCTGGTAGCAGTGAAACATCTCGTGCGTCATGATCGATTGCGCGTCGGTCTCATCGTACTTATTGTCGACAAAGACGCTGTCGAACACGCGAATGTGGCAACCGTCGGGTTGTGGCTGGTCGTTGCCATCCCAGGTGTAGGTCGCAGCCTTGGTGAGCTTGTTTATGCCAACTTTTTCGTCATAGTAATAGTCATAAACGTCGAGTCCGAACCGCATCGGCGGCTGATTGAGATGCCCGGCAATGACACCGCTCGCGTCGGATGCGAACTTCTTGTAATTGAATTTCGGATTGTCGACGGGCTTCTGCACCAGGCTTGCGAGCAACACACGCGGTTGCCCGAACGACGCCGGCAAAGGAAGCGGAGTGTCGTTGCGGCCGATCCGGCGCTGTGCAGGAGCGGTGTACTTGCTCACGACCGCGCGCTGGGCATCGGTGAGTGACGGCCACACGGCAAAGATAGCGTTAAAGGCGGACGTAGCGCAGAACTCGTCAGGGTCCGCGCCGTCGGCGGGCACGGTGACGTCGGGCAGTGGCGCTACAACGAGGCTGAACAGTTGCTTTGCGCGTTCCGGCGTCAGCCCCTCCTTGGCGATGTCGAGATAAAGCTGTCTTTCGAAGTCGCCCGGCCGCGAGGAGGTCGCATTTCCGGACGATGCTGTGGGTGTCGCAGTGGAATGCGGCTGTCGCGAACGCATCCACACAAACACGGCACCAAGCACGATGATGATCGCGACGATTCCGACTAGTAATTTTCCGCGCATGAAGGGAAGCATAGCGCGGCAGTCGGACACTCAGCGTAATAAATTCAAGTCGGCTTACCGAACTCTTGGCGTGTCAGGACCGACGGAAATCGCGGGAACGATGGCAATCTCAGAGCCGACTTTAGCTAGAGCCAGCTGCCTTTGCGATCCTTATAGGGATAACCTTCACCGCCATTGAGTTCCCTGAACTCCAGATACCGGGCCCGTAACACTTTGTATTCGGCATCCGGCGTCTTGAGCCGATGACGCGGCCGGGCAATCAACGCCTTCTCGATCGTCCACACATTTCGTTCCGATGTACGCCAATTGGCTTTCGTCAGCTCGTTCAGATTGGAGACGCCATAGCCGCATATCCTGCCGGTCGCGTCCACGTAAGGTTCGACATAACTGAGAACCAATTCGCGAATCGAATGGAACACGGGCCGGCGGCCATGCAGTCCAGCATCGCGGGATTTGCCGATGCTTCCCCATCGGCCCCGAACGGTATAGACGAAAAGAACGTGATCGAGCTTGTCGACGGATTCCAGATCCAGCAACAACGGCGGGTGTCCGTGCTGTTCCATAATAGTTGCCGCCGAGAGCGCGGATTCAATGCAGTTCGCCGTTTCATGCCTTACCACCTGCCTGAAAGTTCGCAGCGTATTCTCCCAGTTGTACGGCAATGATCGAAGATAGTTCTGAACCTGGCGCGGGGTGCGGTGCTGCTCGATAATGATTCGTTCCTTTTTCGAAAATTCCATCGGAATCTGTTCTACCATACCGCGCAATAACCCGTATTCGGAGGTAACTCCATGGCATGGACCAAATACACGGCGTGTGGTACAGAAATCGGCTGCATCGGTTCTCTGCAGTGATCGGCACGTGAACACATCCCATAAGGACCAAAACTGGAATGCTCTGATTGCGTCCTTCCTCGGCTGGACTCTGGATGCATTCGATTACTTCATTGTAGTGATGGTGCTTACCGAAATCGGAGCCGAGTTCCACAAATCGAATGCCGAGATGGCGTTAACGCTGACGCTGACACTGGCATTCCGGCCGATCGGCGCTTTCATCTTTGGTCTCCTGGCCGACAAATACGGCCGGCGGATCCCGCTGATGATCGATGTTGTAGCCTACTCGATTATCGAGGTCGCTTCCGGTTTCGCGCCGAACTTTACTGCATTTCTGATTCTTCGCGCACTGTTCGGTATTGCGATGGGCGGAGAATGGGGCGTCGGCGCATCGCTGGCCATGGAGAGTGTACCGGCGAAATGGCGTGGCGTTCTCTCGGGTATTCTTCAGCAAGGCTATGCGCTCGGCTACATGATCGCCGCAGCTGCTTACTTTCTGGTTCTTCCGCACTTCGGATGGCGCGCGATGTTTTTTGTAGGCGGAGCACCTGCGCTGCTGGCCTTGTACATTCGACGCAACGTGAAGGAATCCGAAGTCTGGAAATCTTCAAAGCGGCACGACTGGAGCGACCTGTGGGCCGGCGTTCGATCGCACGCGGTTTTCTACGTACTGATCGCCGTTGCAGCAACCGGCCTTGCCTACATGGTGGCACCGCTACTTTCGTCCATTTCCCTCATTCAATCGATGCTGTCCACTTCTGGCGGACTTGCAACATTTCTGATCGGCACGGCATTGATCGTGTTCATGGCCGACATGACATGGAAAGTGGCCGCAGGCCATCGCGCGCTGTTTTTTTATCTGGTCGTCTTTCTCACCTTCATGGGCTTCTGCTCGCATGGAACCCAGGACCTCTATCCCACATTTCTGAAAGTGGAACGTGGATTCACCGCGCAGGCAGCCGCACTCATGACAATCATCGCCAATGCCGGCGCAATTGCAGGAGGCACTATTGTCGGGTTGTTCTCCGACCGCATCGGCCGCCGCAAATCCATGATCCTGTCGCTCGTCTTTGGAATACTCGTGATTCCGCTATGGGCGTTCTCGGCAACGACCGCCATGCTTGCCGTCGGTGCGTTCTTCCTGCAATTTGCAGTTCAGGGCGCATGGGGAATCGTGCCCGCGCAGATGACCGAACTCACGCCAAACCACATCCGCGGGTTTCTGCCGGGCTTCGCCTACCAGTGCGGAATTCTTCTTGCCGGAAGCGTCGCTTACATTGAAGCCGCCTTCGGGAAGGACCGATACTCGCACTCGATGTCTCTTACCGCACTGGTGGTCTTTGCCGGTGCGGCCATCGTGATTGCCCTTGGGCGCGAGAAGCGCGGAATCGAATTCGGGAAGTCGTACGAATAATGGACATAGTTTTCAGTCGGAGAATGCGCGGTTTCCCGCATTGACAGCTGAGAGCTTGTCTGTTGTCCGTTGATTAATGGCCCTGGTGACATTGACGAATGACCCAATGGATCAATGTCCAGATTTACAGTTTGAATCGAATTTTGCTTTTCAGCCCGGACCGCGATTTGATCCATTGGGTCATTCGTCAATGTCACCAGGGCCATTAATCAACGGACAACAGACAAACTCTCAATTGACGTTGAGGACCCGCGGAGTCTTCGCCATCAAAAACTTTTTCTTGCATTATTACAATCCGCAATATATAAATTACATATCGCAATATGAAGCTCGGAGAGAAGATTCGTTATTTGCGGGAAATGGAAGGGGCCCTTCGAGGCCTCAACCGCGAGATGACACAGCAGGAGGTCTCCCGAGCGATCCGCAAGGAACTCCACAAATCGATCAGCCAGTCCTATCTTTCACAGATTGAAAGCGGCGCACGGCGCCATCTCACCAACACGTCGCGAATGCTGCTGGCCAACTTCTTCAAGGTTCATCCCGGCTATCTTGTCGACGACCCCGAGGGGTTTCACACCCATCTGATGTCCGATGTGAGAACCGTCGAAGAGCGCGTGGATCTGTGGCTGATCGATGGAGCCGAAAATTTCCGCTCCGATCCGGAGTTGTGCGACGCCATGTTGAAGGTGGCGCGCCACGATGATTCGCGGCGGTGTTTCATCCTGCTGGCGGCGATCCTGGACACACCGGGACTCACCGATCGCCTGCTGCAGGTTCTGAGAGGACATGCCATATGAGCTGGTCTGACATTTATCTGGTTTGCTTCCTGGTGGGCTTTTCGCTGTGCGTCATTTCCGCTCTGGGCGGGTTTTTCCATCTGCACATTCCAGGCCTTCACCACGGACACGGTTTTCATCACGGCCACGCCGGCGGCGGCTGGCATTCGGCCTTCAATTTCGGATCCATGGCTGCATTTCTCACATGGTTCGGCGGTGTGGGCTACCTGGTTTCGAATTATTCAGGACTTTTCTTCTGGGCTGCATTCTTCGTTTCCATCGCCGGAGGACTGGTCGGAGGAGCGATTGTTTTCCTGTTCCTGAGCAAAGTCCTCCTGGCAAATGAGCGTCCGCTGGATCCCATGGATTATGAAATGGTGGGGGTCTACGGCCGGTTGACTTCCCCGATTCGCGAAGGTGGCACCGGAGAAATCAGTTTTTCCCAGGAAGGAGTGCGGCGAGGATCCGCCGCACGCAGCGACGATGGTTCACCCATTCACAAAGACACCGACGTGATCGTGATGCGATATGAAAACGGGATCGCGTATGTGCGGCGGTGGGATGACTTGTCCGATAAGAAGGAGAAACTCTGATGGCGTTACCGCTAAATCCGTGGATCATGGCAGGCCTGCTGGTTGCAGCAATCCTGCTGCTGATCTCACTTGTCCGATAAAAAGGAGACACTCTGATGGCGTTACCGTTGAATCCATGGATCATGGCAGACCTGCTGGTTGTAGCAATACTGCTGCTGATCTCACTTGTCCGATAAAAAGGAGACACTCTGATGGCGTTACCGCTAAATCCGTGGATCATGGCAGGCCTGCTGGTAGTCGCAATCCTGCTGCTGATCTCGTTTGTTGCCAAACTGTACCGTAAGGCTGGACCGCATGAAGCACTGATCGTGTATGGCTTCCGCGGGACTCGAATCATCAAGGGACACGGCACCGTAATTCTTCCGATGGTCGAATCCTGCCGCGGCCTTTCGCTGGAACTCATGTCGTTCGACGTGGCCCCCCAGCAGGACCTGTATACACGCCAGGGTGTTGCCGTCACTGTCGAGGCCGTTGCCCAAATCAAGGTAAAGTCCGATCCCGAATCCATTCGAACAGCTGCAGAGCAGTTTCTCACCAAGAATCCGGCGGAGCGCGAAGGACTCATCCGCCTCGTGATGGAAGGACATCTGCGTGGAATCATCGGTCAGCTGACGGTCGAAGAAATCGTGAAGCAGCCGGAAATGGTCGGCGAGCGCATGCGCTCCACCTGCGCCGAAGACATGAACAAGATGGGCCTGGAAGTGATTTCATTCACCATCAAGGAGGTTCGCGACAAGAACGAATACATCTCCAACATGGGACGGCCGGATATTGCACGCATCAAACGCGATGCCGATGTCGCTGCGGCCGAAGCCGAGCGCGATACGGCGATCAAGCGCGCTGAAGCGACACGCGCTGCGGCTGTCGCCACGGCTCAGGCGGATCAGGAACGTATCCTCGCGCAGACCTTGTCACTCGCGAAGCAGGCGGAGGCGCAGCGCGATTTGGAAATCAAGAAAGCCACCTACAAGGAGCTGACCAAACGCCAGGAAGCTCAGGCCGACAAGGCCTACGAGATCCAGGAAAACATCATGCAGCAGCAGGTCATCACCGAAGCAGTCAAGGTGCGCCAGGTCGAAAAGGAACAGGAAATCAAGGTTCAGGAAGCCGAAATTGTGCGGCATGAAAAAGAACTCATTGCCACGATTTTGAAACAGGCGGAAGTGGAGCGCCGGAGAATTGAAACGCTGGCAGAAGCCGAAAAGCAGCGCCAGATTCTCGAAGCCGATGGCCATGCATCCGCAATCCGCGTTCAGGGAGAGGCCGAAGCGGAAATCATCTTCAAGAAGGGTGACGCCGAAGCGCGGGCTATGAACGTCAAGGCCGAAGCCTATCAGGAATACAACCAGGCTGCAGTCGTCGACAAACTGATTAGCGGAATGCCGGAGATTGTGAGAGCGCTGGCTTCGCCTCTTTCGAATGTCGACAAGATCACGATCGTTTCCACGGGAAACGGGACAACGGCTGGTATGAATAAGGTGACGGGAGACATGGTCAGTATGGCCGCGCAGATTCCCGCACTGTTTGAAACTCTGTCGGGCATGAAGATGGGGGATCTGTTCGCGAAGATCAAAGCGATCGGCGATTCAGGTTCCAAATCGGATGACCAGGCGGGATAAGAAAGGATAAAAGCCATGGCACTTCTGGAACGTGTGTCCGCCCTGATTCGGGCGAACCTCAATGACATGATCGATCGCGCGGAAGATCCGCAGAAAATGCTGAAGCAGGTGACGCTCGATATGCAGAACCAGCTGCTTCAGGTAAAAACGCAGGTTGCCATCGCTATCGCCGATGAGCACCTGCTCCGCAAGAAGCATCAGGAAAACCTCGACAAGCATACCGAATGGATGCGCAAGGCCGAAATCGCAGTCGACAAAAAACAGGACGATCTCGCCCGGGCCGCAATCGATCGGGCGGTCGGCTATCGCACGATGGCGGAAAGCTATCAGGAAGAAGCGGCGCATCAAAAATCGCAGGTCGAAAATCTGAAGTCAGCTTTGCACAAACTCGAACTGAAATTGAATGAGGCCCATGCAAAGAGCGAGCTGCTGCTGGCCAAACATCGACGCTCGCGCGCTTTGAGCAAGGCCAGCCGTGCGCGCATGGCGGCTGTGGACGAAACGAAGATGGGAACATTCGACCGAATGAAAAACCGCGTTCATGGCGAAGAAGCCATGAGCCACGCGCTGTCCGAAATGGCCGGAGAAAACATGGAAGACCGGCTGGATGCCCTCGGGAAAGACGACGTCATCGAAAAAATGCTGGCCGAGCTTAAGGATCGCCGCGGAGTGGCATGACGAATTCGGGTTGGGCATCCGGAGGCTCAATCCGGTGCCCAGCCGCGTGAACGACGGCAGATTTCCAGCCACCAGCATTAGTTCGCGGTTGTTTGCGTGTACGATGGAGAGTGCCGGAGGCACGCATCGAATGAAGGTACTCTCAATTGTCAGCTGACCTGAAACTGGAACCGCTCGAGCGGCTCGATTTGCGGAAATGCACCAGCGTGGGCGGCATCGTCATGGCCATGAATCAGTGCTCCTTCGGAGCACGCATGCTCGGCGAGGCAGCCCTCAAAATCCACAAATGGATCCAAAACGGCAGGCCCATCCGCGTCATCTATGATGGCAAGCCCCTGATCGGCTTGCTGAAGTCCATGCGCAACAAAGGATGGATTCATTCTGTTGTTCAATCCGCAACATTTGAAATCGCGCCGGCGGCAGCGTTTGAACACATCGTAATCGGCCGTTATTCCGAATCCATGGACGATCGCATAAGTCATCTCGACGGCGCAGTTTTTATTAACAAGGAGGAACTGTCCCGTCCAGGCCAGGTAAAGGATGGGCATTTTCCCGACGCCGTGTTTGCAGATCCGACGTTCATCCTGCCGGTTCTGAACTGCGCTCTCACGGAGTGGATTGAGGACCGGCCTGTTTCAATCGATTCTCTGTTTCGCGAACTTTCCAAATATCCCGCCGGACAAGCTGTGATTGACGGTGCAGAGACTCTTCGCCACATGGTGGCAGACCCGGAATGCACCGTCTTTCTGACCCTGAGCGGCGCAATGACGATCGCCAAGATGGGACTCGTGATCTGCGATATGGTCGACCTCGGCATGGTGCAGGTGATTTCGTCAACCGGAGCTCTCATGGCACATGGCCTCATTGAAGGTGTCGGCCTCCTTCATTACAAGCACGATCCCGCACATCCGGACACGTTCCTGGCCGAGCACAAGCTCAATCGCGTCACCGACACTCTGGAACCGGAAGAAAACTTCAGTCACATCGAAGAGATTGTCGACAAGGTTTTGTGGTCTTTCGATGGACGTGAGCCCATCAGCCCCAGCGACTTTCACGATGCGATCGGCAAATATCTTGCGGCAAACTATCCCGGGGATCGTGGAATACTGAAATCTACATTTGAAAAAGGGGTGCCGGCACTGTGTCCGGCGTTTGTGGATTCGGAAATCGGAAACGATCTGTATGTTCACAACGTTCGCAGACTGCGGCAGGGTAAGGCGCCGCTGATCGTTTGGCCGGAACTGGATTCCGCGCTCCTGATCGAAAAAATGACGGGAACTCCGCGCGCGGGCATTTTCTCCATCGGAGGCGGAGTGCCTCGCAACAATACTCAGAATGTCGCACCTCTGATTGAAATCGCCAATGAAAGGCTGGATCTGGATATGCCCACGCGCATGTTCAGTTTCGGTTGCCGTATTGCGCCGGATGCGATGCACTACGGGAACTTGTCCGGCTGTACATATTCGGAAAACGGATCATGGAGAAAGATGGATCTGGAGCACGGCCACTTCGCCGAGATTCGCGCCGATGCCACTCAGGTATGGCCGTTCATTGTGCGGTATGTGATGGATCGGCAACTGTAGGGCGGTGACCTTCTCTCCGAGTCAATTGTGAGTTTGTCTGTTGTCCGTTG
>JBGPBY010000113.1:0-16679 GCA_041481485.1 Terriglobia bacterium | reverse complement strand
GAAGAAATAATCAATAATCAATATTCAATTCTCAATTGTGGATGCGCTATCGCGCGGCATTTTTAAGAAATGATTGCGCGAAGCGCCACCGCCGATGACGATTGAGAATTGAATATTGAATATTGATTATTTCTTCACACCTTCTATGACCGCCCCTACAGTGGGAAAAGCATTCATTAACACCTTTCTCATTTCTTATAGATCGTGTCGCTGATAGTGGACCTCATCTGTCTGTCACTCTCGGCACTGTGAAACATGAGCATTTTCGACGCGATTATCTGGATCTGAATTCCCCTGGGCCTTTGCGGGGATGACAGTCGAACGTCGTTTCCTCGGTCACAACTGTAGGCGCGGTCTGTGAATGCGTGAAGGAATTCGAATCGCGTGGCTATGGAGGCGGTCGATCAAAAAATCCCTCTCCCAACGGGAGAGGGCGGCCGAAGGCCGGGGGAGGGGTACCGCAAGTAAAAATTGTTACTGGCGGTACCCCTCACCGGCCGCTGCGCGGCCCCCTCTCCCGTTGGGAGAGGGATTTCTTGATCGACTGTCCTTACAGTCGGAATTTCATTCCTTCACACCTGGATAGCCCGCGGCTACAGTCATTGGGACATTCGGAAATCCCAGCAATTACATTAGACATCGGACAACAAATCATTTGACCGCTCACATTTGAAGACTTCTATGTCTGGCTTCAGGGAACGCAAGCTGGCGTGGCGAACGACCTCCAGTTATGGTAGAAAGTCCGCGCGAAGATTTTCAAATTACATAAAGACAATATTGAGGATTGAACTTGAGGGGGAGACTCATGAAACGGACCGGAAATGAGGTGGGTTGCTGGAGCCGCCGCGACTTATTGAAGTTTGCTGCTCTGGCCTGGGCGGCGCCGGTCTTGTCTCAGGCTCGGGGCCGGGGCGGGCAACGGGGGCAGGGTCAGGCCGCTCAACCAAAAGGGACAGAATTGGTTTTATTGGGGACGCAGGGCGGTCCGGGCGTTTCCGCGAACAGAACGCAGGCGTCCAGTGTCGTGATTGTAGATGGCCGTCCTTATCTTGTGGATTGTGGATACGGCGCGATCAAGTCTCTCGTTCAGGCAGGCCTCACTCTGGGCAATATCTCCGATGTTTTCATCACTCACCTTCACGATGATCACACCGCGGATATCGCGGCACTGATCGCCCTGAAGTGGACAGCATCCCAGAACCCGGGGGCGGCAACGGTTTATGGACCTTACGGAACCGCCGCCATGGTCGATGCGGCCATTGCGTTCTCCAAGGCCAATGTGACAATTCGGATGATCGATGAAGGCCGAACGGTCGACCCCAAGACCATCTTTCATGGCCACGACATGAACGCGCCGAAAATCACCGAGGTATTCAAAGACGACCGCGTTACGGTGCAAGCTGTCGAGAACACGCATTTTCCGGATCGCGCCAAGGCGAAAATGGATTACCGCTCGTTCTCTTACCGATTCAATACGGCAACCCGCTCCATTGTGTTCTCCGGAGATACGACTTATTCGGAAAACCTTATCGAATTGGCGCGCGGCGCGGATCTGTTTGTCTGCGAAGTTCTGGGGACCGCAGGTGGCCAGAATGCCAACGGACGCGGCGCGGCGGCGGACACCAACAACAACACGGAAAGTGTTGCCCGCCATGTGCGCGAAACTCACTCCACTCCAGAGATGGTCGGTAAAATGGCCGCTGCGGCGAAGGTTAAGACTGTGGTACTCACCCATCAGGTCGGTGGAGGGCGCGGCGGAAACAACGATCCTTTGACTGCGGATCTAAAAAAAGTTTTTAGCGGCGAGGTCATCGTCGGCGCCGACCAAATGCGGATTTAGGAATTCCTGCATTTTCGTGTTGGTATCGGATGGGTTTCCAGAGGTATGATTCGCCCACCTGACTCTGGAGGGGAAAAGCCGATGAGCCGTTCGTTCCGCTTGATTGTTGCAAGTGTCGCCATCCTTGCGCTGGGAATCCTGGCATCGGGGCAACACGGGGTATCTGCGAAGTTCGATCCTACCAAGCCGCAAACTTTGAAAGGGACAGTGACGCAGGTCGACTGGGCCAATCCTTTTACTCACATCATTTTGAAGGTTCCAGCGGCAAGCGGGCTGCCGGTTCGCTGGGCCGTCGAACTGGAAAGTCCCATCCTTCTCGCAAGGAATGGATGGAGTGAAACCACCGTCCAGCCTGGAGATACCGTCACCGTTCAGGGCTTTCTTGCCAGAAACGGAACCAAACAGATTTCGGGCAATTCCGTGTTGTTGGCAAGAACCAATAAAAATGTTCTTGTCGGTTATAACGGCACCGCTCCTCCCAAGCGAACGGCTGCCGCCGAGCCGGCGCCGCGCTGGCCGGATGGTCATCCTCGACTGGGCCCCACCGCCGGTCACACCGGTTATTGGGGAAATCCCAGTAAGACGGCACTCGTCCAGGATGGCGCGACAGTCCAGATGGATGCCTCTGGCCTTCTTAAAAACATTGCAGACGTCGACAAAGTAGCGCCATTTCAAAAATGGGCGAGAGATGTCTACGAGCTTCGCCAAAAGGATTTTCTGGCCCACGATCCCATGTTTTTGGCGTGCAAGCCGCCGGGAGGGCCGCGCCAATTCCAGCTGGTGTATGGCGTTCAGTTTCTGGAAGACACCGACCATAAGCGGGTTTTCGTCCTGATGGGTGGTGGCAACCGCAACGAACGCATCATGTACACCGATGGCCGCGCGCAGAAAGGCCAGCTTCGCGGCGACGATGACAACCCGCTCTACTACGGACGGGCGGTCGCTGAATGGACGGGCGATACGCTTGTCTCAGATATCAAAGGGTTTAATGAAAAGTTCTGGTTCGATAACGGGGGCTTGCCCCACACGGACCAGCTGCACTTGGTCGAGCGGTTCACACGCACCGATATGAATACGCTCAAATATGAAGTGACCATTGATGATCCTGGAGCGTACACAAAGAAGTGGACTGCCAGCTGGACGCTCCAATGGATACCAGATGAAGAGCTTCCGTACTTTTTGTGTGAGGATAACCGGCCTTAGCGTTCAAGAGGCCAGACACGATTTTGAACAAGTCTCATTGAGGGGATAGGAGGAAGATCATGCGACGATTTCTACCTGCAGTTCTGGGCTTAAGCGCCGGGTTGCTCCTGGCTGTTGCACCGGCTTTTGCCCATCATTCGTTTTCGGCCGAATTCGATTCGAAGAAGCCCGTCACCATGCGCGGCTTCGTGACGAAGATCGAATGGACCAATCCGCACGTCTGGTTTTATATGAGCGTGAAGGATGCCACCACCGGTAAATCTTCCATTTGGGGATTTGAAATGGGCCCGCCGCATGGTCTGCAGGGCGGAGGTTGGCAGCGCGACACCATGAAACTTGGCGACGAAGTCGTTGTCGAAGGATCCCTGGCAAAGAATGGCAGTCAGAGGGTAAACGCCCGAAACGTCACACTTGCCAAGACCGGAAAGAAATATGGCGCCGCGTCCAGCGAGGGTAATCCGGACACCCAGTAGTGCCGCAATTCAAGAGAGGGGTGAAACGTGCGAAGGTCTAAATTAACAATCCTTCTTGCCATTGGGGGGGCCACTCTCCTGTTCCTCGCGTTGACGACGACCGGAATTGGTCAGGGGGGAACTCCGGCCGCCGGTCAGCGTGGTGCGCAGGCACCCGCTCTTCCGGGTGCGCCGGCTGCGGGAGCAGCTGGTGGTCAGGGACGCGGCGGAGGAAACCGAGGGGGCGGTCAGGGACGCGGCGGCGGCAATGCCGCTCCAGCGCAGCCCACACCCCGCTGGCCGGATGGAAAACCGATGATGGGTTCTGTTCCGGGTCAACCCACAGGGCGCTGGAGCGGGGGTCCCACCCGTATGGCAGCACGCGACTTGGACCAGGTTCCATTCCAGCCCTGGGCAAAAGCCGTATTTCAACAACGGCAAATCGACCAGTTTGAACCCCATACCCGATGCCATGCCTCAGGAGCTTCCCGGCAGTTCTCCACTCCTTATGGCACCGAGTTGCTCGAGATGCGAGACCTGCAGCGTATTTACATAATGGATGAAGGCGGACCGCATTCGTATCGCATCATCTATATGGACGGAAGGCAGCATCCTGCCAAGCTTATCCCGAGCAACTACGGCCATTCAATTGGTCACTGGGAGGGAGACACTCTGGTCGTTGACACCGTGGGCTACAATGAGAAGTTCTGGATGGACACCGCGGGCACGCCACACACGGCGCAGTTGCACTTCGTCGAGCGCTTCACCCGGTCCGACTTCAATACGTTGCAATACCAGGCAACCATTGAAGACTCAGGCGCGTACACTGCCCCCTGGACAACGGCAATGTTTACGATGCGGTGGACAGCCAACAGTGACTTGTTCGAATACATCTGCCAAGACAACAATCACGGTCCGGAATTGATGATCGGTAGTCAGGAATCCGAAGATCGTTCGCGGCAATTTGTTCCATAGCGCAGGAGGATTTGAGTTCAATGAAATTGAAAGTTTTAACAGGTTTCAGTTTGCTGGTCGTTCTTGCGCTGACTGCTGCGGCCACCGCCCAGGAAGGACACCCGATGACGGGGACCTGGTACGGTGACTTTGGCACCTCCGCCACGAATCGGAACGATCTCGTCGTCATCCTGAACTGGGACGGAAAGGCCGTGAGCGGAATGGTCAATCCTGGTCCGGATTTGGTGAAGATCAAATTAGCAACCCTCGATTCCACAAAATGGGCGGTCCACTTCGAAGCCGACGCGAAAAACAAGGCCGGTGGAATGGATCATTTTGTGTTTGATGGCACAATGAAGAACGTGGTCGCTGGGAACCGCACGATAAACGGAACGTGGACTTGCGGCACGACCAAAGGCGATTTCAAGATTCAGCGGGATCTGTAGGAGACGAGGTCGATAGATAAAAGACCGCCGGCCATTGAGAAATCTCAATGGCCGGCGGTCTTTTTTTACTGTAGGCGCGGTCTATGACCGCGCGCGATTTTGACGAATGCAATCCTCCAAATTGTGCGCGGTCATAGACTGCACCTACAGTAGTCATCACACCTTCAGGCCGACGGCTCTCATCAGTTCCAATGCATTGCTGCGCTGCACCACGCCAGGGCGCAGAACATAATCGAAAGCCATTTTGCCTTGTTCCAGCCGGTCCTCGAAATGTGCGTTGGCGGCGCGTGGCGCGAGCGCGTCGGCGACTTTGGCGAGTGCGAGGTCGTGTGTGGTTACGAAGCCAATCGCTCCTTTTTCGACGAGGCCGCGGATGACGGCTTCGGCGCCGATGGTACGGTCGTGGGAGTTGGTTCCGTAGAGGATTTCATCCAGCAGAAGCAACACGGGCAGCCCGCCATCTGTCAATTCCATGATGTCGCGCAGTCGTTGAATTTCGGCATAGAAGCGCGATGTTCCGCCGTGCAAAGAATCCTGGACTCTCAGTGTCGCGCCGATTGCCAGCCGGGATAGCCTCATGCGCGTGGCGTTCACCGGCGCACCCGCCTGTGCCAATGCCACATTGGTTCCGACGGTTCGCAACAGTGTGCTCTTTCCGGACATATTCGATCCGCTGATGACAAGCAACTGCAACTGACCGGCGAGTTGAATCGAATTCGGAACGCACTGATTCCGTGGCAGCAGTGGATGGCGCAGATCTTCGGCCTCGAGAACTGCTGGTCCGTCGGCGATTTCCGGAAATGGATTTTCCGGATGTTCGAAGGCATATCCGGCGAGCGCACAGAGCGCTTCCATTTCCCCGACGTTTTGAAGCCAGACTTTAATGGAAGGGCCGCGGCGTTCCCGCCATGCCTCAACGGCAAAGGCAAGCTGTGTGTTCCACAACAGGACGGCCGCTGCAATCAGAAGAAATTCGTTTCTTCGTGCCTCGATCAGCGCGATAAGCCGAATCAGCCCGTTCATATCCTTTAAGGCGCTTCCAAATTCTGTCTGCAGCTCGCGTAGCAGGGGCGACGAGAAGGAATTCCTTTCCAGCCGCAGCAACATGTCATGCACAACGCTGAATTCGCGGGCGTGGGACTCGACGTTGTCCACGACTTCCCGTACTTCGTTGCGAAAGTATGCCCCGAAGGCCAAATGCGCCGCGATGGCAGCGAGAAGGAACGCGGGTGGGCCGTCGTAAGACCACGTGTATATCCCCGCAGCAATGGCCAGCGCGACCAGTATCGGCGCTATGATTCGGGGAGCCGTTGATTTCAGCAGAATGGGTGAGACAGCCCAACTGGTGATGAGTTCGGGACGAACGGCATTTTTCATGTCCCGGCCGAGAATTGCCAGGTCTTCTCTCAGGTCGACGTTGTTTCGAAGTTCCTCAATAGCTTGCTGCCGGGCGAGGATCTGTTCCCGAGTGGCGGGCGCCGAAAGCCACTGCGCCAGGATATTTTGTCCAGACTGCGTCCGTGCGGTGCACAACAGTTCGAAAAGCGAGCCTTCGCCAAAAATATCGAGGTCATTGACGTAAAGGTTTTGTTCGGATGCAAATGACGTGGAGGTATTGCCCGTTCCCATCCACCGGTCTTCCAGCCGGGAAAGCCCCCGTTCGTAAAATGCCACCGCCCTCAGGGCGCGTTGTTCTCTGGGATAAACGCGCAGGCTGAACAAGATCATTCCAATGTAAGCGCCCAACGGCAGCAATAAGAACCAGCCGGAGAACAGGTGCAGAGCGAAGACGAGGTAAATCGCAACAAAGATTGCCAAACCGGCGGCCAAACGAAATCCCGCAACGATTTTTGTTTTGCGTACAGATTCCACCAGCAGCGTGCGCCTTTGGTGGAGTCTGCGTGTATATTCCGCGGATGGATCGATCAAGATGGATTCACCTTTCAATCATGGTTACGCAATAATCAATAATCAATATTCAATTTTCAATTCTCAACCGGTTGAGAATTGAATATTGATTATTGCGTAACCCCCTCGATTTCGCCTCTACTTGTCATTTTTCATTTTGGACTCGGTGGTGATACCATCCGCTGTCCCGCACAACACGGCGGGGGACGCAGGCAACGAATTATCAGTCTCGGAGTTTCCAAAAATGAGCGTACCGGGTTCGAACCGAACGGGGGGTATTGAGGGAGCGCAGCGATTTCTGCCTTTCCTCATTCTGTTATTTATCGGCAGCGGTTGCGCCGCTCTGATTTATGAAATTGTATGGTTTCAGTTGTTGGAGCTGGTCATTGGCTCCTCGGCGGTTTCAGTCGGAGTGTTGCTGGGAACATTTATGGGTGGCATGTGCGCGGGGAGTCTCCTGGCGCCGCGTCTGATTTCGCGGAATCATCACCCTCTTAAGCTCTACGCCTATATCGAAGCAGGAATCGGATTGATCGGCCTGCTGATCCTGTTTGGAGTTCCTCTGATTGGCGGTCTTTACACGGCATGGGCCGGCGAGGGCATGATCAGCATGGTTCTGCGCGGCATCATTGCCGCGATCTGTCTGCTGCCGCCCACGTTTCTCATGGGAGCGACGCTTCCCGTGATTTCCCGTTGGGTGAAGACGACTCCCGAAGGCGTGTCCTGGCTTGGATTCTTTTACGGCGGTAACATCGCCGGTGCCGTCATTGGAAGTCTGCTGGCGGGCTTCTATCTGATGCGCGTCTACGACGTGAATAAGACCACTTACGTTGCTGTACTTCTGAACATTGTCGTTGCCCTGCTGGCATACGCGATTTCAAAAGCGGCTCCATACTTTGCAGAATCGGATTCCTCGTCAGATTCTCTGGTGGCCGCCGAGCCCGGGGCGTGGGCAGTCTATGTGACGATCGCGCTGTCTGGATTCACGGCGCTCGCCGCAGAAGTAATCTGGACGCGCCTGTTGTCGCTTTTGTTCGGAGGAACTGTTTACACATTTGCGCTGATTCTGGCAGCGTTTCTCTTTGGGCTCGGAATTGGCAGCACCGTGGGTTCGGCTCTGGCGCGCAATATCCGAAATCCGCGAATGGCGCTCGGCTGGTGTCAGATGTTGCTCTGCGCCACGATGGTGTGGGCCGCCTACTCGTTGATGAAATCCATGCCGTTTTGGCCGATAGACGTGACGTTGACGACCGACCCGTGGCTGAAAGTACAACTTGATATGGTCCGGTGTCTCTGGGCCGTTCTGCCTGGAGCGATTCTCTGGGGCGCGAGTTTTCCGCTCGCTCTGGCTTCGGTTGCAGCGGGAGGTCAGGATCCGGGCCGACTGGTCGGTGGCGTCTATGCCGCGAATACGTTCGGTGCAATTCTGGGATCTCTCGGCGCAAGCATGGTCCTGATCGTCTGGATCGGCAGTCAGCATGCGCAGCAGGTGTTGATCGCAGTTTCGGCAATCTCCGGACTGCTGATGCTGGCGCTTCCCAGCGACGAAGAAGCCTCCACCAAATCGAATCTGAATTTTGGAATCACTGTCCTCTGTCTCGCCATAGCGGGAGGACTGCTCGTGATGAGTGTGCCGGAATTGCCGGGACACTTTGTGGCTTACGGCCGGTTTATGCCAACCCGCGGCGCCAACGCAAATATCGTGTACGTGGGAGAGGGAATCACCGCTGCCGTCGCCGTTTCCGATATGCCCGACGGCACTCGCAACTACCACAACGCGGGAAAAGTTCAGGCCTCCAGCGATCCCGCGGACATGCGCCTCCAGCGCATGCTCGGACATCTGACAACGCTGCTTCCCGCGACGAACACGGATTTTCTGGTGATTGCGTTTGGAGCTGGTGTCACTGCCGGTGCGGTCAGCGTGGAACCGAATTTGAAAAGCGAGACAATCGTCGAGATTGAACCGCTGGTTCCCAAAGTCGTATCGAAATGGTTCGGCGCTCACAATTTCGAAGTCGCGCAGAATCCGAAAGTCCATATACGAATCGACGACGGGCGTCATTTTCTGGAAACGACGAAGATGAAGTTCGATGGAATCACGTCGGATCCTCTCGACCCCTGGGTTAAAGGAGCCGCGGCGCTTTACACCAAAGAGTTTTTCCAGCTGGAGAAAGATCATTTGAAGCCTGGAGGCGTGGCGACCCAATTCGTTCAGTTCTATGAAAGCAATTCCGACGCCGTCAAAAGCGAAGTTGCGACATTCTTCGAAGTCTTTCCCAATGGCGCGATCTTCGCGAACACGATTCGTGGAACAGGCTATGACGTCGTGCTGGTGGGAATGGCAGATCCAATAAATATCGATATCGATAGAATGCAGGCGCGGCTCGAAAGCCCGGAGTACGCCACCGTGGCCAAGTCATTGCGGGATATCGGCCTGCATTCCGCAGTGGACCTGCTGGCAACCTACGCAGGCCGTCCCAAGGATCTGCAGCCGTGGCTGAAAGACGCCATGATTACGCACGACAAAGACATGCGTCTGCAGT
Organism: Terriglobia bacterium; assembly: GCA_041481485.1. GTDB lineage: Bacteria > Acidobacteriota > Terriglobia > 20CM-2-55-15 > 20CM-2-55-15 > JBGPBY01. The sequence continues at coordinate 7,333 of JBGPBY010000113.1, read as the reverse complement.
ACCTGGCTGGAATGAGCCTCAATCTTTATCATGCGAACGATATTTATCAGGACATGGTGAAGTACGGACCCTACATGCCCAAGGAAATGTTCAGCGGCAGCGATACGCACCTGCAGCAGCTGGATCAGGCCATTAATCAGGGAACTTCCCGCTGATTCCAGAATTGGAGTAGCGATCCATGCCCAATGCCTTCGGATGTCAGAGCATGGTGGCGCCGCTGAAACGCGTCATCGTGAAGCGTCCCGAAGAAGCATTCCGGAATCTTGCCGCGATCGAACGCGAATGGTATCCGCTGGGTTATCTGCGCCGTCCGGATTTGCGCGTGGCTTGTGAAGAACATCGCGCGCTGATCGCCGCATTGAAATCGTCCGGCGCCGAAGTGCTCGAACTGCCTGAGGATCCGCGAACCGGTCTCGACTCGCTCTACACTCACGATCCGGTACTCATCACCGATGACGGTGCGATCATTTTTCAAATGGGGAAAGTAGCGCGCCGCGGCGAAGGACCGGCGATCGCCGATGCGTTGAAGAGTTGGGATATTCCGATTCTGGGTTTTGTGCAAAAAGGCACCGCCGAAGCCGGCGATATGATCTGGCTCGACCGTCAGACGCTGCTGGTGGGGCGCGGTTTTCGGACCAATGCACAAGGGATTGGGGAGTTGGAAACCTTGCTCAATCCGAAAGGCATCAACGTCGTTCCGGTTCCGCTGCCGTACTTCAACGGGCCCGAGGATGTCCTGCACCTGATGTCTTTCATGAGCATGCTGGACGACAACCTCGCAGTGGTCCATCGAAAACTGATTCCGGTTCCGCTCTTTGAACTCCTTACCGAGAGAGAAATTCAGCTGGTCGATATTCCAGACGATGAATACGACTCCATGGCCTGCAACGTACTCGCTCTTGCGCCGAGGAAGGTGTTAGCGATTCGAGGCAATCCCATCACACGCTCTCGTCTGGAGAAAGCCGGTTGCAATGTTTTGGAAATCCAGGGTAACGAGATTTGCACTCCGGGCAGCGGGGGACCCACCTGCCTGACGCGGCCTCTGCTGCGAGGCTGACGTGGACCTCCAGCAGCAGCAGCTCGCGGGCCTGTGGCTCGCAGGCCGGAAGCCGCTGGCCAGCGAGTCGGACGCGGCGGAGTTCATGACGGCCGTCGGATTTGTCCTTCGATATAACGCGACATCCAGTCTGCCTCTTGCCGCAATGTACAGGGCTGCGGGTGAGACCCGGCGAGCCATCGAGCTGACGAATGCATTGCTGGCAAGTGGGGAAGTGGTCGAGTCCAATGTCATCGCGGATCGCCTGGTGCTGATTCACCGGGATATCGTTCCGGATGTGTATGCTTTGCGAAAGCGTCTGCGGCCGCCCAGACTGTCGGCCCATGCGGCAAAGGCCCTGGAGTTAATCGACGGCGAGGGCCATGCAACCTCCGGTGAAGTCCGGCGCTGTCTGGGAATCGCCGGCCAGAAGCGGCCCGACGTTGCAGATTTGGCGCTTGCCGAACTCCAGCGGGACCTGCTCATCGATCGGGGGCCGTCAAGCGTGCCGAGGAAAGGGATTCCGTATCTGAGTCCGGAGGGATTTCCTTATCGCGTTTTCGAAAAGTCGCATAAGGACTTGATCCGCAAGGCTGATTCAATCCAGCCGAGCGACGCCACTCGGCGCGTCATCGAGAAATATCTTGGCGCTGCGGTTTTCGTGACGCCTCGAAAACTACAGTCCATGTTTCGTCTGCTGTTCAGCGCTGCGGAAATGAACAGTGCGGTCGACACTCTGGAGAAGGAACGCAAAGTCTCTCGTAATTCGAAACACATTTCGATCCTGCTCTGACAATCAGTCCGACGGCGTATTGCAACATGAGATTGCGGTCGACTTCGACAGGGAAGATCGAAAGGAGAGTGTTCGGGAAGTGGGAATCAGCGGCATCCGATCTTGCCCGGATGCCGCCACCCTTGGTTAACGCGCAGGCGCTGGTGGAATTACTCTGATGAAGTCTAGAATCTGTCCACCAGCGATTGAAAATCCCTGGCCCGCCATGGGAAACGGGCCGTCAAGGTCACCCGGTTTGTACTTTGCGATCATTTCCGGTTTTGCATCCCGATCCACGATGACGCCAAACCAGGGAAGCATCATTTCCTGGGCTGTCATTTCGCCCCAGCCGACTGACTGATTCGGAGTCGGATTCAAAGCATTGTTCGCGGAATTGTCATGGTGTGCCGTGACGACCATCCGAGTGCCTTTCGGTACCTTGATGGGCGTATTCAATTCGTATCCGAGTTGCCAATGGAAGTTAAAATTGGCGTTCAGTACGGTTTGTTCGCGCCCGTCCGGAAAGATCAGGCGATACGTCATGTCCTTGCCGCGGAGGTGCATGTGCGGCATGAACCAAGCGAGATCCGCATCCTGACTGAATGTCAGCTCACCGACGGTTTCATAATTCGTTGCACCGGCAGGAATCGGTTTTCGAATGTCGACAAGATGCTCGGGTGCCATCATGACGAACTGGCGTTTTGCGGGTGCTTTTGCCAGTGTGAACCCAACCATGGTCCTGTCCGTAGTTTCATTTCCATTCGGTGTGTAGTGAACCTCGATGCGAATCGGTTGCCCGCCCTTTATCAGCTTTGCGGAGTCCGTATAACGGAAATCCAGAGGCGGGCTGCCCGGCGCGTAGACCGCTTCCATCGTCATGAATACGCCTTCCCCGGTCTTGCGCTCGATGTTTCGGGCGATGATGTCGGAGTAACCGCCGTTGCCCTGCAAGGGGCTCGAAAATCGATTATCGCGTACCACGGTATTGGCCGCTGCAAGCGCCATTGCCACCTTTGCGGGTTGTGACACTTCAGGTATCTGGACGATGACATGATGGACAACGGAAGGATCGCCGGGTCGGATTTCGATTGACGAAACCCAGGTGTCCTCTTTGAATGGATTGGGGACGAAGTATTCCATGATTTCGCCCGGGCCATTTGCGATGACTGCCTGGTCGAAAGGCATGGACGCCACGACGTCCGGCTGAATCCTCCAGCCGTCCTTCCATTCCGGAGCGACTGACAACTTGTCTGGAGCGTCACCTTCTTTCGAACCGCTATCCGCCCATGCCACCAGCGTTTTGATGTCTGCCGCAGTTATCTTGGGCGCATTGCGAAAATCGCCGACATGAGGATCCGCAAACCAGGGTGGCATTTTCTTGGTGACGACGGCGGTTTTAATCGCCTTCGCGAATGGACGCGTGTCTTTGTAAGTCAGCAGAGCCATCGGACCGATGCCGCCCGGCCGGTGGCAACTCTGACAGTTGTTCTCAAGTATCGGCAGGACATCCTTATTGAATGTCACCAGTGTGGTCTTATCGGATGGAACTGAAGAGATCGGGGTCCCTTCAGATCCCAATACCGTGATGGTCATCAGCAGAACGAGTACCAGGTATCGAGTCATACTGTGCTCCCAATGGAAAGTTGTTAGTTGTCTGTCGTCTGAACGTTGCGAGGGGGTCTGATTGTCCCCCTTCGACTCCCACCGTCTGGAAAAGAAAGCACGACATTCCGGAACAGTTACTCCAGCGGCTTTACCGGAATATCGAAGCGCGCGGTGTTCACCACACTGTTGCGCTGAAACTGCACCCACACGCGATTAAGCCTTTCGTGGATCACCTGGAAGTTCGAAACGGGAAGATCCTTCCATGGGTCGAAAATCTCGAACGCGATGCGCTTCTTTGTGCCGGGCTTGCCCGGGCTGGGAGTGGCCGACAAGTGAACATGAAACTCTGCAGAGTCCGGTATGCCGGCAACCAGCGCCAGTCCGCATTTGGGACATTTGCCTGTCGTGTTGGATCGCATGTTCGGATCCATCGGGCAGATGTAGACGGGATCCTTGACGTTGGTAGCCGCGGCCGGGACGGTATCCTGTGCTGAGAGTCCGGCCACTGCATGGCACAGTGTGAACAGGCCGATTGCCGCTCGCATGGTTTAGTTGCGCCGATTATCCTCCGCGCTTAGTCCGCTTGCAAGAAACCCTTTACCCGGCACCCACCGCGAGAAGAGCAGACCTCTTCAGTGGGAGGTCGCAACAGATCGGACTTATTAATGACAACTGAAGTATGGCAAATGGCTCATGACAATTTCTGATTTCCTGCGGCAGGGTGATTTCTGAATTTAGTCTGTTTCTTCCGAGTCCGTGCTGCGCGATCCTGTCGACGGGGTTCGGAACGATTGCGAGCACGATTTCGAGTGTGGTCGGCGGGGCGCTTCTACTTCGCGGTGTAGACGACTTTCCCTCCAATAATGGTGTAAGTCACCTTCGCGGATTTGATTTCTTCTTCTGAAACCCTCGTGATGTCCTTAGACAGAACGGTGATGTCCGCGAGCTTGCCCACACGAAGTGAACCTTTGATGTCTTCCTCGAAGGCAGCAAAAGCATTCTGAATTGTGTAAGACCGGAGCGCCTCCATTCGGCTCATCCGTTGGTCTGGATAAAAGGTGCGGCCATCTGAGAGTTTTCGCGTCACGGCAGCGTAATAATTCGGAATGGGATCAACGTTCTCGACGGGCGCGTCGGTGCCGCTGTTGATGACCGCGCCCGATTTCATCAGCTTTTGCCAGACATAGGCACCTTCTTCGGAGCGCTTGTCGCCCAGCCTGTCCGGAACGAATACAGCGTCCGATGTAGCATGGATCGGCTGCATCGACGCGATCACGCCAAGCGCGCCGAAGCGGGGAATGTCGGCAAGATTCAAGTGCTGGGCGTGCTCGATACGCCAACGCAGGGCTTTGCCGTCCTTATTGTTTTTCCTGAATGCTTCTTCGTAAATGTTCAGAACTTCACGATTCGCCCGATCGCCGATCGCGTGAACGCAAAGCTGCATGTCGTGGGCCAGAGCAATCTGCGCGGTTTCGGGCAGAGTCTGAACGGCGGCCGGGGCGAGCCCGGTGCTGTCGGGCTTGTCCGAATAAGGTTCGAGCAGCCATGCTCCGCGCGATCCCAACGCGCCGTCGGCTATGACCTTGATGGCACGGACGGTCAGCATGGCGCTGGCGTAGCCGATCGTGCGGTAGTGGTCGATGTTCTCCTGCAGCGACTCGTTGGGTTCTCGAATCATCATCCACAACCGGACGTTCAGCTTGCCCTCATCGAGCATTTTCTTGACGATATCGATGGTGCGGAACGGCGAGCCAGCGTCGTGGAACGTCGTGATGCCCTTGTGTGTGACCTCTTCGTCCGCCAGAGCGAGCTGCTGCCGGATATCTTCTTCTGACGGCGCCGGCCGTTTCACGAGGCCTTGTGCAGTCTCGCGCATCAAGCCGGTCGGCTCGCCTTTGGAGTCTTTCAGAATCTCTCCGCCGGTGGGATTTGGCGTATTGCGAGTGATGCCCGAAATCTCCATCGCCTTCCTGTTCACGAAAGCGGCGTGTCCACTGGCGTGGGTCAGAACGACCGGGTTATCGGGTGTTAACTTATCGAGTGATGTGTGGGTGGGAAAGCCCTCTACGTTGGGTTCCGGCGGCTTTGTCCACTTCGATTGATGCCAGCCGCCTCCCACGATCCATTGCCCCGGTCTCGCGCCCGCTGCGGCTTTGGCCACCATGGCAACGATTTCATCCCAGCTCGTCGCCGACATGAAATCCAGATTGATCCGGTTCTGCCCGACACCGGTGAAGTGACCATGGCCTTCGATAAAGCCTGGAATCGCGAGCTGCCCGGCAAGATCGATCACCCGCGTCGAGGGGCCGATATACGGCGCAATATCGGCGTCGGAACCGATAGCAATGATCTTTCCTTCGTTCGCGGCCAGGCCCTGAGCCTCCGGTATTCTTTCATCGACAGTGACGATCCGGCCGCCCCGCAGGACGAGTTCGGCAGGAACCGCAGACGAGCTTGTCTGGCAACCTGCGATCCCGCAACAAACCCAACCGGCCAGGATCAGCCCAACTGAAACAGGCGATCGTGAAGTCATCTTCGTCACCTCTGGTTTTCAACGGCGCATCTTACCACGCAGAAGTGGGATGGGCGTTCTGGCTCGACTGGACCGCCCTGTCGAAACACGGCATATTGATCGCAACCCACAGGCGTGGCACTATCCATTTCATGAAAGCCTTGTGGCCCACTGGGATCGCGCTTTAAGGACTTACCATATGCGAATAGGGTTTACGAGATAACCTCAGGGAGACGATCCCGCCGTGCGAGTCAAGAACTACATCACGCCGAGCGGTCTGCAGCGCCTCAAAGAGGAGCACCGGTTTCTACTCACCAGGGAACGACCGGCAGTGACCAAGGTGGTGGCGTGGGCTGCGAGCAACGGCGATCGCAGTGAGAACGCCGACTATCAGTATGGCAAGCGGCGGCTGCGCCAGATCGATGGGCGGATCCGCTTTCTCACGAAGCGAATCGATGCTGCGGAAGTGGTGGACCCGGAAAGTCCGAGAGCAGGGCAGGCGGCGGCGCGTGCATTCTTCGGAGCGACCGTGCGCTATGCCAATGCCGCGGGAACGGAGCGAGTGGTGAGCATCGTCGGCACCGACGAGGTCGATCTCAACCGCGACCACATCAGTTGGGTGTCACCCCTGGGGCGCGCGTTGATGAAGGCCACAGCGGGCGACCGCGTGGCTATGCAGGCGCCGGGCGGCACGGAATACCTGATCGTCCTGGAGGTGTGTTACAAGCGCATTCCCGTGGAACCGTTCCGCGAACCCCCTGGAGCCGAGTCCTCGGCGAAGGCCCACCCCGCCGACGCCTATCGACCTGACGTAGGTTAGCGATCGCTCGTACAGTTGTTGGGAAGTAAAGCGTAGATCGACGCTCTTCGCCCAGGTATTCACGCTAATGGAATCGTAGCCGGCTGAGCGGCAATGCGGAAGCTGTAGAGAATCCTGCAACAGCCGGAAGGGCGGGTACGGTGGTTCTGAGTCGCTTGAAAACCACTGGTAGTGGCTGCATTGTCTACTGGTCCTCTTCGGGAACAGCCTACGAGGCTGTGATTCATAGCGATGGATCCTTCGAGTTTCCCAGAATTCCTGAGGGGACATACCTCATGCGTCCGCGATCACTCCTATAAATAGTTACCAGAATAGGGGCGAAAAGATACGGCTTCCATTTAGGTGCATCCATGCGATGACTCCTGTGTGACGGGCAAGTGTTTACGAATTGGCAAATCGGACTTGGAAAGGCTGGTTGTTTCCTTGCCGGGTCACAGTGACGGGATGGCGGTTATACGGCCAAGTGACCTACGGGTGGTGACAGAGCAACACTCCACTCATCCGCTCGTTAGTTGATGTTTTCGGTAATCAGAGTGAACATACCGCTGCGGCTGGGCTCGGCGCGGTGTCTTTTTAAGGTTCCTTTTT
>JBGPBY010000112.1:0-16878 GCA_041481485.1 Terriglobia bacterium | reverse complement strand
CTTCTTATCTCACAGTCGTCGCATCCGGACTTCATGGAGATTGCGTCAAGATCGCATACATTCCCTCACTCATGACCGCCGCGTTCCTCTGCATACACCAGTGTTTTGGCGTCTGGTCGGGAATGTGACTCCAAACAAATTGACTCGACCAGCGGGCTGGCGACATGATGGCCTCTTCATGTCTGACATCACTGCTTCCACGAGAATGCTGCAAACGATCAGCACGCGTCTGATTTCCGAAACGACGCGGGACTCTCTGTATCTTCAGATTCTCGATGCCGCAATCACGTTGATGACTGCCGATGCGGCCAGCGTCCAGATGCTGGACACCGACCATCAGACGCTGCTCCTGTTGAACTGGAGGAACTTCCACAGCGATTCTGCGGCATTCTGGCAAAGGGTAACGGTGGAAGCGGGGAGCAGTTGCGGCCGTGCGCTTCGTGACAACATGCGCGTCCTTGTTACCGACATCGAGTCCTGCGAGTTCATGGTCGGCACGCAGGATCATCAGGAGTATCGTCGCTCCGGCATCCGCGCGGTGCAATCGACGCCGCTGTGTTCGCGCTCTGGGAAACCTATCGGCATGCTATCCACGCACTGGCGGGCACCGCACACGCCTACCGAAGAAGATTTCATGCTGTTCGACGTCCTTGCGCGGCAGGCCGCAGATCTCATCGAGCGCACTCTCGCCGAAGAGGCGATGCGCGAAAGCGAAGAACGCTTCCGGCTTATCGCGAACACCGCTCCGGTCTCTATCTGGATTTGTGGCCCCGACAAGGAATGCACCTACGTCAATCAGGTGTGGCTCGACTTCACCGGCCGTCCATTGGAAGCCGCGCTCGGTAGCGGATGGGCCAACGGCATCCACCCGGAGGACATCGAGCGAAGTTGGGATATTTACGTGAAGGCTTTCGATCGGCGTGAACCGTTTCAAATGGAGTATCGGATCCGCCGGCACGACGGCGAATACCGGTGGGTCCGCGACGCGGGTGTGCCGAGATACAACAGCGACGGTTCGCTTGCGGGCTACATTGGTTCGGCTATGGACGTCACGGAACGCAAGCTGGCTGAAGAAGCACTTTCTACGATCAGCCAGAGGCTGATCGTAGCGCAGGAAGAAGAACGCGCCGCCATCGCCCGCGAGCTTCATGACGATATCAATCAGCGGCTATCGCTGCTGGCCTTACGCCTTGGCGGGTTGGCGCAAGCCGTCTCAACGACAGAAGGAAGGCGGGGTATCGAAGAGGCACGCGAAGAGGCCGTGAATCTCGTGAAGGATATTCAAAGCCTCTCGCATCGGTTGCACCCTCCGCGGTTGGAATATCTGGGGATTGAGGGCGCGGCTGCCGCCCTTTGCCGCGAAGTCTCCAGTCAGCTGGGCATCGAAGTTCGCTTTCAAGGCGAGAGCGTACCGGAAGATTTGCCGAAGCGAATTAGCATGTGTCTGTATCGGGTGTTGCAGGAATCCCTTCAGAATGCAAGCAAGCACAGCGGCGCTGAGAAGATCGAGGTTTTCCTTCGCGGCGGAGTCGATCAGATCGAGTTTATAATTCGGGACTTTGGCGCCGGCTTTGATCTCGAAGCGGCATCGATCCGCGGCCTCGGCCTGACCAGCATGAAAGAGAGAGTAAAAGCCGTGGATGGACAGCTAACAATCGATACGAGGCCTCAGTGCGGCACATCGATCCGGGTTTGTGTACCTCTACCCCAACAATGAGGAGGCGTTGTTGAGCTATCGTGTTCTGGTAGTCGATGACTTTGAGCCCTGGCGTCGCTATGTCGACTCGAAGTTGACGGCGAGTTCTCGATGGCAGATCGCCGGTGAAGCCTCAGATGGGTTTGACGCCATTCACAAGGCCGAGGCGCTTCGACCGGATCTGATTCTGCTGGACGTCGGCCTTCCCGCGCTGAACGGCATTGCCGCCGCCCGGCGAATCGTCGCTCGCGATCCGGACAGCAGGATTCTGTTCCTCAGTGAGAATTCGTCCTGGGACATCGTCGAAGCGGCATTGGGTGCAGGTGGACACGGTTACGTGCTCAAGACCGATGCCGGAGACGACCTGTTGCCCGCGATGGAATCTATTATCGAAGGCCGGCAGTTCGTCAGCTCGAGCCTGAAGCGCCAGGACTCCGCGACGAAGGATCAACTGACAGTTGCGGGGAAAGTTCTCCCTGCGGCCCGGTCCTATCACGGCGTCGGGTTCTACCCTGATGACGCATCCCTCCTGGAACATTACGCACCTTTTGCGGAGGGCGTCTTGAACGCTGGAAAAGTGTTAATCGTGCTGGGAATCGACTCGCGCCGGCCCAGCCTCGAGAGGAAACTAAAGTCGCGCGGCATCAACATCGATCGTCTCGCCCGGGAGGGAAGATATTGCTGGTGGGATGTGGCCGACGCGATCGAGAAGCTCCTCGTCAAAGACTGGCCTGACGAAAAACAATTCTGGAGAGTCATTCCCCCGCTCATCCAGCAAGCGGCTGCCGCTTCAACGGCAGAACACCCTCGCGTTGCGCTGTGGGGAGAATGCGCGCCCACGTTGTGGCGGGAAGGCAAGACGGAGGCGGCGATTCGGCTTGAGCAATTGTGGGATGAATTCGTCAGAGCCTATGGCGTCGATACCCTCTGCGCGTACCCATCGAGCGGTTCTCTCCAGGATCAACGCAGTTCCGTCTTCCAGAAAATCTGCGCGGCACATTCCTCCTGTCATTCGCGACCGTAAGATCCTCCGTCAGGATTCCTCCCTGCACGACTTTGCAGCGTACGGGCGATTTCTGCTGACCGATAATTAGAAGGAATGATTGGGCCAGCGAATTACATTCGCTTTGATGGGAGGCGCAGGCCGCGTCGTGAGTAATGCGACTTGCGAATAGAACAGGAGCAGGGATCGAGGATGTTCTGGCCATAAACTCTCCGTCACCTTCTTTTCCAAAGTTTTCGCTGGTGGCCGGTGGCCCTACCTATCGGCTCCAGCAGGCTCTCGGTCTGATTACCCCACAGTCGTCCGGCCTGACAAAGAGAGCGGCTCTCGCCGTCGCATTAACATGGGTTCCACTGCTGATCTTGTCAGCGGCGCAAGGGACGGCTGTTGGGTCCGCCGTCAGAATTCCCTTCCTGCACGACTTTGCAGCGTACGCACGATTTCTGTTCACGATCCCGCTCTTGATCCTGGCCGAGGGGTTCATCGGAGACCACTTGAGTAAGGTCGTGGCGCATTTCATCCGCGCCGGCCTTATTCCGGATGACCGACTTTCGGATTTTGCGAAAGCGCTGGATCGTGCGACGAAATTGCGTGATTCGGGTCTGGCGGAGGCGGCTCTGGTTGTGCTTACCGGCTGTACAGTTTTCCTCGCCTGGAATGAGTTTCCGTTCCCCTTCTCCACATGGCGCTCACTGGTGGTCGATTCGGTTCACGTCCGGTCGTGGGCGGGATGGTGGAATATCGTGGTGGGAATGGGTCTTACCCACTTTCTGATCTGGCGATGGCTCTGGCGGTTGTTCATCTGGTACTCGCTGCTATTTCGCCTCTCCCGGGTTGGCTTGCGGCTGATTCCGACCCACCCTGACCGAGCAGCAGGCCTGGGCTTCATTGGGGAAGCGCAGCGCTTCTTCTGGATCATCGTGAGCGCCGTCTCGCTCACGACTGCAGGTCTGCTTGCCGATGAGATCGTGTTTGCTGGAGTCGCACCCCAGAGCTTCAAGTTCGCAATCGTTGGCTACGTCTTGATTGTGTTGCTGTTGTTTCTCAGCCCGCTCCTCATGTTCGGGCCGCCGATGGCCAGGGCGAAATTGAAGAGCCTGCACGACTATGGAGCGTTCGCCATTCGCCACAACCGGATGTTCGACGATAAATGGGTTCAAGGAATCAGTCCCGCAGGGAACGAACCGCTGGGGGCCCCAGACATCTCCTCACTCGCCGATCTTGGTGGCTCCTACGACAGGCTGGAAAGAATGAGAACCGTTCCCTTCGATCCACGGGATGCGGTGGCTCTCGCCCTTTCAGCGCTTATCCCCCTGGCACCCCTGGTGCTGACCGTATATCCGCTCAACCAGATCCTTAGGCTGCTCTGGAGGGCCATGCTGTGACCATCGATGAAGTGGCCCGCTGTCCATGAATCAAATGTGAGTTGTTCTGTTGTCCGTTTGTCTGTTGGAGTTGGTGCGATTGTCAAATGGCTGAATTACCCATTGAACACCTGGACATTTCGCCATTTGATAAATGCACCAACTCCAACAGACAAACGGACAACAGAACAACTCACAACTCACATTTGATTCGGCCAGCGGACCACGAAGTTATCCGCGACTCAGAATCTGAAGACAAGTCCGGCAGATGGCTGTGCCAGGTGAGTGAACTTGTCGAGATTGAGCGAGCCCACACCAAAGTCGGGTATTTTGTAAATCAGCCCGCGGTATTCGGCTCGAACGCCAATGTTGCGTGCGATGCGAAAATTGGCACCGCCCCCATAAACAATGGTGCCCCTCGTCTGCCGCTCTGCACCGGTCACGAAAAACTTTTCGGTCGGATCGAAGATCACAGCGCCACCTCCACCAAGGGCATACGGCTCCACGCCTTTCCGAGCAAATGGCAGGTGTGCGACCAACGTGCCCGTCATCTCGTGAAAGTCCGATTGAATCGAAGCCGGGCCGCCCGCATTGTAGTTCTGAGTGTTGCGCGAGTAGCCGTAGTTGCCCTGTGCCTCGAACCACCGATTAAACTGATAGGAATAGCCCACGAGAAACCCTCCGGATTTACTCGCTTCGTGAGAAGGAGTCTCGTCTTTGAAACTTTTCGTGAAGAGACCCGTCCCCTGAATGCTGATCCGCGATGGCTGCTCCACCTGGGCAAACGCTCCGGGTGCTGAGATGCCGAAACTGACAACACCGACTGCAGCAGCCAAGAGTGCACTCTTCAAAATTGATTTTTTCATTTTCTATACCCTCCGTTGGTTCTGCAGAAGTGCAAGACGTGTGCCAATCGAATCGCGCTTGATTGCAAAGACATTTCGGAATCGCGCCGAGTGATTTCGCGATCTTCTTTCGCGAAATCACGAAAGCATTCACGAATGTACGAAGTGGAAGTGTGAATGAAGAGGGATGATGCTGAAATGCCGGGGATCGCAGCTGTAGGCGCGGTCTGTGACCGCGCACATTCTGGAATATAGGAAGCGCTCTCGGTTCATTGCGATTCCCCATGTAGGGGCGGTCTATGACCGCCCGCGATTTCAAAACCTGTGAAAATGTGGGCGGTCATAGACCGCCCCTACATGGGGAATCGCATTCATTCACACCTTCTATGACCACGCTCGATCCTTCAGTTCGAGAATGTGCGCGGTCATAGACCGCGCCTACAGGGGGGCGCAGCGCTCAACAGATGTTTCGTCAAGTGAAAACGCTCGAATTACAATGAGTTTCCTGGATGGCAAAAACAAACTTCAAAACCGTAGACGATTACATTGGATCGAAACCTCGGGACGTACAGGCCCTGCTCAAGTTGCTGCGGGGCGCAATCCGCAAAGCCGTACCTGAAGCCGTCGAAGCAATTTCATATCAGATTCCGGGTTACAAACTGAAAGGGGTTCCGTTGCTGTATTTTGCTGCATGGAAAGAGCACTTCTCGCTCTACCCGGCAAACGACGCGCTCGTTGCATCCTTCAAAAAAGAGCTCTCACGCTATGAGCGCAGCAAAGGCACGATCCGGTTCCCGCTCTTCGAACCTGTTCCGGTTCAACTGATCGAACGCATCGCGAAGTTCCGCGCGAAACAACTGGCGGAGCTAGATAAGGGAAGGGGACGCGGCAAAGGACGCGAAGCGCAGCTCGAACGCGTTCGCCGAATCTGTGCCACGATGCCGAGCGTTTCGGAAAAGCTCTCGCATGGCGCGCCGACGTTTTTTGTCCAGAAGGACAAGGGTGTTTTTACAGTGTTCTCGGACAACCACCACGAAGACGGCCATCTCGCCGTTTGGCTACCGGCCCCTCCGGGACTTCAGTCCGCGCTGATCGAAGACGCTCCTGCGACATACTTCAAGCCTCCATATGTCGGCGCCGGCGGATGGATCGGAATAGAACTCAATCAAGTCCCTGATGACGCGCTCGAAATCCACATACGCAAAGCCTGGGAGCTCGCAGCAGGCAATAGGAAAAAAGGACGGCAGCGGCCTTAGAGCCCGCCTTCTGTCTTATCGCGCTGCGCGATGCACCTCAATTCGATCGCCGATGTCGAACGACATCAGATCCTCGCCCACTTCGAGTGGACCGCTATACGTTTTGCGTGTACCGGCAATCAGATCTTCCGTCTTGCCAAGGTAGTGGGAATAGACGGCCAGTTTGGGCTTCACTCGAGAAAACACCTGCCCTGCTTCCTGCAACGTCGTGTGGTGGGCAATGATGTTTTCGATTTGCTGCCGCGTGCGATTGCCGGGATTCGCACGCAACGCATCGGCGTCGATGGTTTCATGGATCAGCAGATCCACTCCCTGGGCATGCTGGATCAGATTCTCCGAAAAGCGCGTATCTCCCGAAAGGAGCACGGAGTGGCCCGCGAAGTCGACGCGATACCCCAACGCGGGCTTGACGGGACCGTGGTCCACGACAAACGCGGTCACGACTACGCCGTCCTGATCGAACACCTTTCCTTCGACGATATCACGGCTGGAAACGGATATCCCCTCGCCGCCATACTTCTCGTCGACGTCGCGGCGAATGTGAATGTCGAAGGCAAACGCCTTTTGGATGTGGTCCATCATGTCGCGCGTACCCGCCGGTCCCCAGACCTCAAAGCGTTTTTGGCGAGCAGCTCCAGAGGCCCAAGGCGTCAGAAACAAGTCCGGGATGCTGATGACATGATCGGAGTGAAGATGCGTGAGAAACAATTTGTGAATCTCAGCAAGGTTCGCCCCGGCCTGTGTCAGACGAATCGTCACCGCTCGTCCACAATCGAACAGCAGCTTCTGGCTGCCGGCCTCGACCAGAGTAGCGGGGCCAAACCGATCGAGATACACTGGCGGTCCGGCGGCAGTTCCCAGCAGTGTCACCTTTAGCGTTATCGGGCGCGCCTGCGACGCCAGGACGATTCCCTGCTTCGCCGTGTTCATCAGCTGCAGGCTTCCCAGGATACCGGCTATCAAAACAATTGCTGCAGTCGCAACGGACTTCATTCGAAGTGGCATGACGGTTACTGTAGGCGCGGTCCCTGATCGCGCGCAATCCCTGAACGAAATCTGTCACTTGAAATCGTGTGAGGTGCGCGGTCGCAATACCACCGGCTTACGCCGGTGGCTAAGGGACTATCGCCGCCCCGCGGCTCGAACGTTGCTCGATTTCCCAGCCGCGTTAGCGGCGGCAGTCCGCGAGCCACGGACGTAAGTCCGTGATAAGAACGAACACAGAATTAAGCGCACGTCCGGCCCGAAGGGCCGGACGTGCGCCGTTTCAAGCTCAATTCACTCGTGGCTGTTGCACCAAAACCGGGAAGCTTCTATCCGAATTCGTATTGATGCTGCCGGGACTGGGTGACGGCGGAGGCGGGGATACCGGAGGTGTTTCCTTTGGTGCCTCCCTTGGTTTGTTAGCCACCGTTGCCGCAGTCAGCACGCCAGCGGTGATGACTCCAGCAGCAAAGAGTGCGGTCGCCCACTTCTTCTTGTTCGAGGGATTGACGTCGGCCGCAAGCATCACTTTTGCCGAAGCGGTCGGATCGTTGTGCCGGACCGTGATCAGGCCCTGCGCGGATTTCTTCCCCTTGAACTTCACCGCGATGGTACACGACTGCCCACGCTCCAGCGGCGACGATGCCATACACTCCTTCGTCTTCATCTCAAAATTCTTCGAGTCATCGAGAACAATGCCCTCAATGGTCAACGCGGCCTGCCCCGTATTGGTGATGGTCACTTTGCCGTCCCGGTTTTTCTCGCCAAGTTCCATCGGATTGGGCGAAATCTGCGCAATCGGTCCGGGCCTTGGCTTTCCCACACCGAATAGGGTTGCCCGATCGAGTTCGCCAGCGGTGGAGAACGCTAACAACGTGACCGAGTGGGAACCCTCTTCGCGCGGTACGAATACCACATCGGTCTTGCATTCCTTTCCCACATCCAGCGTTCCACAGTTCGGACTGTTGAGATTGAATTCGTCCAGATGCTCGCCCTGAAGGCGGAAGCTCACTTTTTGTAGTTCGACATTTCCCGAGTTTTTCAAAACAAACGTGCGGCCTTTCTGCCGATCGATCTCGAGCGCTCCATACAAGAACCGTTCCGGTGTCAGATTTGCAGCAGGATTCGTAACTGGCACTTCCGGTTGCGGCGGGGGAGGCGGTGGCGGAGGAGGTGTGAGCCTGGCAATTCCGGATCCCTCAAGGCTGACTCGCTGCATGGTGCGGGCACGTTCCAGAGAACCATTGACGGCTCCTACGCGCGAGGGATGGAAAGTCACAATGGCTGCACAACTCCTGCGGGGAGCGACCCGGCCGTCGGGACAGTCCCGCAGGTCGAGACTAAAGTTCGATGGGTTGGAGAGCGTCAGACTGCCGATATCAATCGCTGTAGCGCCAGAGTTCTGAAATGTGACTAACTGCGGCGTGCTGTTCGTGTCGATCTCCTGAGCCGCAAATTGGACATTTGCCGGTGCAATGCCAAGACCAGCGACCCCGGCTCGCGCCTGAACCTCATCCCGGTCGAATTCTGCTGCAAGCGCCGCGAGCGCCAGAACAATAAGGAGCGCCAATAGCCTGTTGGTATTCTTGCGGCGAAGCTTGTTGCGATCGACGCCGGCAAGCCGGATGTTCAGTGTGTGAAAATGCGCTTCCCTGGACATCGCTGCTCCTAGCGTCCGCCGGTTGCGCCCTGTTTCTTGACTTGTAAGGCGCCTCCTTCTTCAAGCATGAGGGTTCCCTTAATTTCCACCGGTGATTCGTGAGCGACAGCCGGAGCCGAGGAAAAGGATTTGGAAAACTCGGATACTCGTTCCGCTCCGCCGATCAGGATCAGACCCGTCATGAAAATATCGAGCGGCCCTTCGGCGAATCCCACCTGATGAAGAATCCCACTGCCGACCATCCATAAGACGATCCCGCTCAGGACAGCAGCGAACCCAAAAAATGCGATCTTCTGCGAACGCTCCGCCAGAGCGCGCTCGGTGCCCTCGGGCACGCGTATGGGATCGGGACAAATTCGCCGCCAGTATTTGGAGTACGACAGGGCGAACAGAAAACCGTTTACCACTCTGTCAATCGCGAATGACAGCAGCAGGACAAACGCAATTACGGAAATACCGCCGAGGTCATGAACATGTTCGGGCATAACGCCTCCCATTGTTAATGGTCATTCGTCTGGTTTTGTTTCGGAATCCGTGCAGCGTTATCCCTGGGAATCGAGCGCGCGCCAGGTTTTCGGACCGACAATACCGTCCGGGACCATGTCGTGAACCCGCTGAAAGGCGCGCACGGCGGCTTCGGTGTTTGGTCCGAAATCGCCGTCTATTGCGAGTCCCAGTTTCTTTTGAATGACCTTGACCAACTCTCCGTTCGCACCGCGGCGCAGGGTTGGCCGGCCCGGGTTGCCGTTATTCGAGCTGGGTTCAGTAGCAGGGATCAGTGGTGGCAATGGAGTCGTTCCAGACAGGAATCCTGCCACTGCAGAGCGAAACACATTCATGTCGAAGCAAGGATCGTTCTTGCGACCCAAAGGTAAAGCGTACTCTTTATGCCCGGCACAAAATTCAGCGCCGCGGCCAATATGCAGAAGAATTGCCGCGGCTCCCCGCTGATAAGCGTCCAGCTGAACTGCGGGCCATGGAATGTCGTTGAGCAGGCCGGTGTTTTCGGCTTCGATGCCAATAAAATTCGTGTTTCCGTTCGACAGGCCTTTCCAAATGCCGCTTCCCGCATGATTGCAGCGTCCGGCGGCGATCACGTAGAACGTCCCATCTCGTCCAAGACCGAGTTGAGAAAGAGGTCCGGGAAGGTCCGCGCGTCCATTGATCAAAGTCGACAGGCTGGGCATGTTGCCATTTTTAGGACCAGCCGTGTGATGACAAATGATTCCGAACGTGGACCCCACATCGCCCCGGCCGCGAGTTTCCCAGCCGTCGACCAAAGCGACTTTGAGTCCGGCAGCTTCCAGCACCGTCGGCAACCATGTCAGTGAAAAGTTCATGTCAGGCAACCCCTCCCTGAGCAGCCGGCAAATCCTGATCGGATGTTGGATTGATGATGTCCGCATCGCAACCATCCGTGCTGCTTTCGCTGTCTCGCGGACTTGAAGCGAGCGACGGTAGCCGCGGGGCCGCTGGCGCGCTACGGGTCTGCTGGACGCCGGCTACCGATTGGACGGGCTGTTTTGCCGCCGGAAGAATTGTCTGTCTGTCCTCTGAAGCCTCTTCAGGACTCTTTTCATGCGGTTTCACTGTAGAGCGAATCACCATGACCTTATTGAGCATGTCAAACCAGAATGGGGCGCCCATGGTGGCGGCGAATGCGGTGAGCAGCCAACCCGTGATCGGCGCAACCAGGTTATTCCATAAATCGCTATTCCATGGCTCCCCAGACTGTTTCGGTTTAGGAGCTCCCCACCCCTGGCCCCAACCGATGGGCAGATTCATCGAATTCAACTGCGCTTGCACCTGTTTGTAATTTTCAGCGGACTTTGCCGCATCCGTCGCCGCCGCATTTTCAGCCGTGGCGACCACTGCAGCGCGGGCAGCGTCATTGCGGAAAAGATAATCGGCGATCGTGATGGTGTTGACATTCATGCCCACCGCGACAATCAGAGCAATGCCAAGAATTATCCATTGAGTCGATCGTTTATATTTCCCCGATACGCGGTCCATCCCGCTGTCGTACCAGGCTTCGAGACTCTTCCGAACTTTGACGATATCTCCCTGGGCTGCATCCAGCGCGCTGAGCAACACGCGCTGCACTGCGGGGTTGTTCAGATTCGAAATATTCGCGCGCATCGAATCGAGAGAAAGCGCAGGTCCGTTCGGGTCGCTGTTGAGGGCATCAGTCTGCGGCCCGCGTGCCGCCAAATCCATCACGGTAACGGCGAAATTTTCCGCAGGAATGTAGGAAGGCAGATTCCTGCCTCTTGCAAAAATCGATACACCCTTACCGGCAGCAAGTGGAGTGTACTTGTTGCTGAAGAGTCCGAAGATCAGCGGGTGATTGAAGAAATCGGTGACAATGCCTTTGGCCTCCGGGTCGTGCAGCAGCTCACGAATGCCATGTTCTAGATATGCGGCTCTGGTCTTGAGCCAACCTTCAATTCCCTCACGAACCGCTGAACAGATCACGCAGACGAGGATGTAAATGAAAATGACTCCGGCGGCGACTTCCAAAATCGCGGATCCGAACATGCCCGGCCTCCCTGCAGTTCATCGCTTGTTTTGTTGTGGTCAAGCGGGAAGGTAGACCAGAATGCGAAACCTTGCAAAGAGAAATATTTTCGTGACAATTAAATCGCGAGCCGGGATACTGCCGGGCCTATGCCAACAAAAATCACCGCTGTCGCAGACAAAAAGAAGAAGTGCACTCCGTTTCTGTTGGATGTCGCCATTATGAATCCCGAAGGGGATTTCAAATTTGCCATTTCGGTGGAAAAGCAGTGCAGCATTGACAACGATGCCATCTGGAAACTGGTTTTCGATCTGGACAAGAAAAACAGCAAGGGAGAATTCTTGCGGGTCGTTCACGTGTCCTTCACGGCATCGACACCGGAAGAATCCAAAGGCATCGAGAACACTTTCGTCGCCGGAATCAACAAGAAGCAGGCCGACGTGGCCATCAAGAAAGTCCATCCTGCGGCCAGGAAGGTTGCATCCGGAGATAAGGATCCGAAACTCGGCACCATCATCAATAGTGGCATGAGCGAGATCGCCGTACTGGGCAATCCAGAGTAGCCGCTGCCGGGACCTGTATGACATCAGCGAAACTGGTCCTGGTGGTGAGTATGATTGCGCAGCCTGCGATAGCCGCAGACCTCGAATGCAATGGCGGTCTGAGTTCAGCAGACCGGGTGATTCGTGAAGTACGCATCGAATCAACGCTGAATACTCTGGCCAGCGCAGTCCTGCCACTGAAGAAAGGCGAGATTCTCACTCGTGACTCGCTCGGGGCGGCCGAAGCGGCCGTTCGGGACCGGATCAATTCTGAACAGCCTTCCGACATTGCCAATCAGGGCGGCGTTCAAGTCATTCTGGTGCGCTCTTGCGTTGTCGAAGTGGATCCCACTCATGTCGACGTGATCATCACACCCTGGACGGCGCACGTTCCGGTCTATGCGAATTCGGTTCGGTCTTTGGACCAGCCGCAATCCGGGAAGGCCCTTCTTCCGAGCAATCTCCCGGTCTACCAGCGTGCCTTCAACCCCACATTCGGCATTCGCTATGACCGGAGTCTCAAAGCAACCGTTCGCGCTGGCTTTTCCACCAGTCTGCTCCAATTCAAGAATGCCAGCCGGAGTCTTCCAGACAAAATCCAGAAATCGGATATTCAGCTAAGCGGAGATGGAAGCCGTTCTCTGGATTCCGAAAACTACCTGGCTCTGGCCAAAGCCGGGTATGAATATCGTGGTCAGTCCAGTACCCGGCGAATTGGCGCAACCGTGAACTTCATGGCCGCCAGACAACCGTGGGGAGGCCAGGCGCGCTTTCAGAACAGCCTGCAAACCGACGCGAATATTCGTATTGCCACGCACGGGAGCTTGTTACGAGGGGTTGGCGCGTCCCTCGGATTTCGGACGTCGGACATCCGCACCATCGAGACAGATACTTCCGAAATTGCTGGTGTACTTCGTGCCGTATTCGACTACCGGTTGCCATTCGGCGTTGGAAGAACGAGCTTGATGTCGGACGCGGGAAATCCAACAGCGGCACACTCCTACGCCCGAATCGCGATACAGTCCGGCTACAGCGGAGAGATTCCGCTGATTGCAGCCCGCGATGAAAACCGTAAAAAACTGGATGCAACCCACACGCTGGGTCTCGAACTGCAGTTCACTGCCGGAAAAGGTACCAGCCTGATGCCGGACTATGCTCAGTTTCGGGGAGGAAGCGGAATTGGCGGGTTTGTCACGGACGGTTCCATCGACTCCCAATTGCTGAATCCCTTTTTTGCCGGTCCGATCCTGCGAGGATACGGCGTATATCAAACCGCGCCCGCCAGCAGCTACTGGGGACTTAATATCAATCTTGCGCTACCGGTTCCGAAATGGTCCAGGTTTCTGATTCCGCCGGAACGGGATGAAGACGGCCACACTCTCGCGGAGCGAATCGAAGGCGCCGGCCTGAATTCTTCCGAAACCCTCATGACCTCCTACTATGAAAACGAGGAGCATCTTCCGCCGGATGCCGCTGCCGCAAAGGCGAAAGCCGATATTGATTCCGTCAAACCCGCTGTCCGGTTCATCTCCCGCTATGCCAAACTTTACGGCTTGAGACCGCTTCTGATATTCGACATCGCACAAAGCCGTCTGACTTTTCCGTCTTCGTCCGGCCTGCAGACACTCTATAACGGCGGTCTTGGAATGCAATTCACGCTCGTGACTGCTCGAGCGGAAGCCGGTTATGTATGGGTGCTGGGCGGCACAAACAAACCGCCATCGGGCAATGTCCTTTTCCGTATGACGTTCCAGAATATATTCTGAGTCGTGACTACGTTAATCTCAATCCTGCTGTCGGACATTGCTCCGATTTTTGTGATTGCCGGTGTCGGATACCTGCTCGAACGACGGGTCAGCGGAGGCGTAAAAGCACTGTCGTCGATATCCTTCCATGCGCTGTCGCCTTGTTTGATATTCAACCTGCTTGTCACCTCAACCCCGAAGGCCGAAGATGCGGCACGCATGGCAGCGTTTTGTGTGCTTTTGATCTGCATCATGGGTTTAATCGCCCGGCTTGCCGCCGGGTTTCTGCATCTGCAGCCGAAGACGCGGACCAGCTTCATTCTCACGATCATGATTTCCAACAGCGGAAATTACGCGATGCCGGTGATTCTTTTTGCCATGGGCCGGGAGGGTTTGTCGCATGCAACGGTTTACTTTGTTGCCAGTGCGGTGTTGACCTACTCGCTTGGGGTATTTATTGCGATGCATGGCAAACACGGTTTCCGCAAAGCCGCTTCCGGCCTTGTGCGCATTCCAGCACTGTATGCTCTCGCGGTGGCCGGCATTATCCTGTGGACGCATACCCCTGTTCCCCTGTCGATCATGCGCCCGGTGGGAATGCTGAGCGATGCCGCGATTCCCATGATGATTGTCCTGCTTGGAATGCAGCTGAAACGGGCAACGTTCCCGGCGCATCCTTCCGCCGTGCTGGTGGCTGCCGGCATATCGCTGCTTGTGGCGCCGCTGGTCGGGGCCGGCCTTACATCGCTTCTCGGAATGACCGGACTCGCGCGCAACGTTGCTATTGTGGTATCGGCAATGCCTGCAGCGGTCGTGACAACCGTTCTCGCACTGGAATTTGATCTGGATTCCAGTTTGGTCACAAGCGTTGTGTTTGTTTCCACGCTGATCAGTCCTCTGACGCTGATGCTGCTGCTTGCGTATCTCCAGAGTCGGTAAATCCGGCACACATTTGTTCGAAAAAATCGAGTTTTTCGCCTTTTTTCGTAGCCAATTTCCGCCGGGTTTCCTCAATATAGAGGTTCGCTATTTTTCCGGAGGAGTCATCCATGAGCAGCGCACATAGTTTAAAGGTCGGTTTCATAGGTCTGGGCCGCATGGGACAGGCAATGGCGTCACGCATTCTTGGTGGCGGTCACGATCTGGTGGTCTATAACCGCACTGCGGCAAAGGCGATGGAGCTGGTGAAGGCCGGCGCGCAGGCGGCAGAAACGGTGGCCAAGGCATGCGAAGGGCGTGAGATCGTCATCACGATGGTTGCCGATGATGCCTCTTTGCAATCGGTGACTTTGAATTCAGGTGGAATTCGGGAAATGTTGGAGCCGGGAGCCATTCATCTGACCATGGGAACTCACGGCGTTGGAGTGATTCAAAAGTTGACCGCGGCCCACACCGAGGCAAAGCAGATTCTCGTTGCCGCTCCAGTGCTTGGCCGGCCGGATGTCGCGGCAACCGGCCAGCTTGGCATCGTTGCCGCAGGCCCGGTCGAAGCCGTTCGCCGTTGTGAGCCGCTGTTCAAGGTAATTGGTAAACACACGTTCTCCGCAGGTTTGAAGCCCGAAGGGGCCACGGCCATCAAGCTGGCCAACAATTTCGTGCTCGGTTGCGCGATTGAAGCGATCGGCGAAGGGTTCTCTCTCATCCGCAAATACGGCGTCGATCCACAGGTCTTTCACGAAGTCATGACCGAAGGTCTCTTCGCAGCGCCTGCCTACAAGGTTTACGGAAAGATCATGGTCGATCAATCGTATGAGAAAGTCGGGTTTTCGACCTTGCTCGGATTGAAGGACTCGAATCTCATTATGGAGGCCGCGAACATCGCTCGCGTGCCATTGCCCAGCGGCAACGCCTATCGCGATCGTCTCCTCGGCGCCGTTGCTCATGGCGATGGCGATAAAGACTGGGCAGTTATTGCAAAGGAACAAGGACGCGCAAGCGGCCTCGATTAACAGGATTAATAAATAGATGAAACTGAAGAATGGTCTTGGACAGTTGACGTATTCGACTCTCGTTCATCCCGGAGATACCTGGGATGACATGTGGCACAGCCTCACCACCTTTGTTCCCAAAGTTAAAGCGCGCGTTTGTCCTAAAGAGCGATTTGGTATTTCTCTGCGGCTTTCCGCCTCGTCCGCCCAAACGTTGATCGCAAACCCGGAGAAACGCGCCGAACTCAAACGGTTTCTCGACGAAAACGACATGTATCTCTATACGGTGAACGCATTCCCGTATGGTCCATTCAAGAACACACTCGTCAAGGAACAGGTTTACGAACCCGACTGGCGTACCGAAGAGCGAACTCAGTACACCATTAACGTCGCCGAAGTGCTTGGCGAGATTGCACCCGAAGGCACATCGCCATCGATTCAAAGCGCACCGCTCGGATTCAAACCGCGCGTCACCGGCCCGAATGTGGTCGCCAGTTATACCGACCACGTGCTGAGAGTGGCCGCACGCCTTGTGGATATTGCTTCTCGCACAGGCCGAACGATCGGGTTGTCGCTGGAACCGGAGCCGTTCTGCTTCCTGGAGACTACGGATGAAACGGTGGATTACTTTACCAACCATCTGTACTCCGGCGCCGCTGCCGCACGGCTGGCAAAGCTTGCCGGGATTCCCATTTCGGAAGCCAGTATTGCGTTGAGGCGGCATGTTGGCGTGGTATTCGATATCTGTCATCAGGCTGTGGAGTACGAAACGATTTCACAGTCGCTGCAGAAGCTGGTGAACGCCGGCATTCCGATATTCAAACTTCAGGAAGCCGCTGCCGTTTACATTCCGGAAGTGAATACGAAAACGATTGCCGCACTGGAAAAGTACGCCGACACGATTTATCTCACGCAGACAATTGAGAAAAGGGATGGCCAGTTCGCCAAGTATCTCAACTTGGAAGATGCGTTCGCCGCGTACAAGGCGAACCCTGGACCGCGGGAATGGCGGACGCATATCCACGTGCCGGTGTTCCTCGACGATCTTGGCGCGTTCCGCACCACCCGATTTGCAATCGAAGATGCGCTGCGGTACCACAAGGCAAATCCCCTGTCTCTGCAATTGGAGATCGAAACGTATACGTGGGATGTGCTGCCGGACAGTCTGAAGACCGGCGACATTGTGGATTATGTCACCCGCGAAATCGAATGGGTGCAGGAACAGCTGGCGTAGGCGAAATTCAGAGTCCGAACCGCTGTAGGCACTGTAGGGGGCGGTCTATCAAGAAATCCCTCTCCCAACGGGAGAGGGGGCCGCACAGCGGCCGGTGAGGGGT
>JBGPBY010000111.1:0-16886 GCA_041481485.1 Terriglobia bacterium | reverse complement strand
TCCTCGGCCGCAACTTTCATAATCGCGGCTTGCGATGCTGCCTGGCTGCGCTCATTCTCCATCCGGATAATCTCCGGCCGGGCTTCGTGAATATCTTTCAGGAGCTGCTCACCCTTTTCGCTCGCGAACACTTCATTGAATCCGCGAAGCTGGGCACCGGTGTGGCCATTGAGCAACAGAACGCCCGCGGGATAGCACCGGCGGAACATCATCATGTCGATCGGATCTTCCGGATTCAGCGCGACGAAAAATGAATGTTTCCGCCGCATGATCCGTTTCTTATCGAATCCCTCCATGAGTCCCCCGATGGGCGCAAACGCGCGTGCCGGATGGTCGCTCAGTTCAAATTCGACGGGACCGGTTTGTTTCAGTTCTTTCGTTTTCATAACTTGTCAATCTCCATGGTGTAAAACTGCGATTGTCTCTCGGTCGATTTTGGTGCTTCCGGTGTAGGGGCGGTCTGTGACTCCGAGGTAGACGGCGTTGGAAAATTCGTGATGGGCTCACTCTGCGCGTCGCCGCTCCAGAGCCAGAACAGCTTTTTGGCCTTGCCGCCGACGAGATGCAGGACACCGCATACTGAATTTGCGGCGTCGTCATGCGCCCCGGGCCCGTGATCGATCGAATCGCGGCCGCCCCATCCCGTACGCCGTTCCAAATTGAGCAACTGCGAAGTGAGCCTCGGAATGTCGAGCAACTCCACGCGCCCGGAATTGAACTGCGGCAAGGAATCCCTGTAGATCTCGCTCTTATTTTTCTCGCTGAGGTTGTACGTGATCCCGTTCTTGCGGAACTGCTCCCGCGGCCATTCGCCGGCATAACGATCGCCCGTGACGGCTGTGATGCGATAGGACTTCAGGAAACCACACAGCTCCAGCGTGGTGGCTTCGGGACTGAACGGCGGCTTGATCTCCCGTACGGCATCCAGGATGGACTTGTCCTTCTCTGCGTGCGCGATCGCGAGCGTGAACGAATCCGCGCCACTACCGCCCGCCGGATCGGTGAATGCGAAATATTTCACACCGGCCACCGGTGGCAATTCCTGGCGCCCGGCGATCGTGCAGGTGTCGAGCACTTCACGCGACAGGTAGGCTTCAATGTCTTTACGGAACTCGGCGAAGTACTCGGCTCTCGCTGCGGGCTCGTCCTCCTCCAGCGCTTCTTCAATGACGGCAGGATCGACCGACGGATTCATTTCCAGCGTGGCTCCCTGCCAGACCAGAACCTTCGAGTCTTTGCCGAAGTGCTTCGAATATGCGCTCCACAATGCGCCCTTGCGTGCGTACGGCGATGAGATCACCAACAGCATTGCCCCTGGAATTGTGGCAAGTCCTGGCCGCACAGCTTTGACGATTTCCGTGTCCGGATTTGCGCTTTCTTCCGACCTGAAATAGGCGGCTTCGTCAAGCAGGACGAGCGCGTACGTCCGGCCGCGGGTTGTTCTGAAACTTGCCGTCTGCACTTCGATCAATACGCCGCCCTTGAGTTCGATCGATTCTTGAACGTCGTTGAGTACGAGTTTTCGAAGAATGGGAAGCTGAAGGAATCCGCGGATGTACCTGAGAATGATTTGCGCCTGTTTGCGATCGGCGGCAAGGATGGCAATAACGGCAAGTTCACCCGGCTTCAGGAATGGGCTGTAGTCTTTAAAACAGGCGCAATACACCGCCACGACCGCCGCCACAAGGCTTTTGCCGCCGCGACGGCCAACGATAACCCAAGCCTCGCGAAACGCGTTCTCCGGCGCAATAGTTCGTTGCGTGTGCTTCGTGTAGATCGCGAACTCATCCTCGGTGAGCGTGAGAGCGAACAACGCCTTCAGGAAAGTTCGCCAACGGTTCCATGTGGAACCCTTGAACCAATCAGCGAAAAGGTTCGGATCGTTGATGGCGTCGAGGATCGTCACGATGCTTTCACTCCGTAAACCTCCCGCCCGGCCTTTTGAAGCCATTCGAGAGCGCAACGCTCGATACATTCGGCACAGATCACGATCGTCCGCCCCTCCTCAACTTCCGCCGGAGACAGCGGGGCTTCGATGGAGTCGCACCGGATGCATCGAGTTACTGGCTGTGCGTTGTCGCTCATGAGTTGTTTCACGCTCCAGTTGTTCGAAGCGTACGAAGGGCCGCCGCCTCCGCGTCAAGACTCTCAGCCGCACGCTCGAAGCCAGTGGCAACGCTTTCCGTGAGTTCATCCATTGGCGTTCTGGGGAATCGTCTGGTGAGTTGGCCGATGGTCTGCGCGATTGATGCAGACTTCCCATTGCGGGCTCGCATCAGCACATAGTCGTGAGTTTCCTGGACGATCTGTTCGTGAATCATTTCAATTCTCCAATCTCTTCGAACCGGATTTTCCATTCAGTCAAAATCAGCAACACGCATCGCGCACACAGTGCGATGGAGTTCCACAGGGAACAATGCCTGTCCTCTCCGCACCGATGACAGCGCGACATCGTGCGGCCATTCATGCAACGCACGCATGCACGGCTCTGATCGTGCCATGTGCCGCACTGCGGGCAGGGACCGTAGCGCTCGTCGAGGTTTTCGGTATTCATTGCGCACCTCCTTTTTTCGATGCGAGGTAATCGGTCAAATTGGGAACCGGCGGCGCCACACGTTCCAGGCCGAGCAGGGTAAGTTTCTTCGTGATGGACTCGGACAACGCCTGAAGCTCGCGCATGATCGGAGTGAACGACCGGCCTCGATTCCCAAACATCACTCCGGGCTTCAATGTCACATGCGCAGTGCCGCGATCCTGAATCCGCTGTTGTTCCAGAAGATCCTCAATGATCGCGAGTTCCTTTGCAGAGAACTGTTCCTTGCCGCCTCTATCGGCGTAGTAGGCCAGTCGACGCTGTTGCATGGTCTTGAATTCACGCGTACGTCGGTCATAACTGCGCTTACCACGCTTCGAAACCTTGCCGACTTGCGAGTAGACGCCATGCTTCTGGGCGGATTTGTTACCCTTCGGAGCCCCTCCGGCAGGCTTCACACCGGCGTTTTCCGCTGCCCCGGCGTTGCCCGATTTCAATGAATCGCTATTAATACTCATACATTCAATCAGTTACATACACTGACCCACTGATAGTGGATCAGTTTCCAGTGTTGTTTTGAGATCTTCCTCTGTGCCGCAAAGTGCTTGTTGGGAGTGGTCTATTGGACAAAAGACAAGACATCCCCCTATAGGGGTTTTGTCCGATTGTCCGATAGAACTTCCGGGTTCCGTGTAGGGTTGCTCCCCAAGCCCGCAACCCACACTCACTGTTACCTGCGTTTTTCTATTGGACATTTTCGAGTGTCCGATAAGAAGTGCATCGGAATGATGTGGTTCTACGCTTATCGGACTAATGGACATTTTCTTATTCATGCGTCTTGTCCGATTGATTCAACGTTCCGGCAATAGCGCCGGGCCTTTTTTTCACCCGCGGAGTCAAGTTCGGTACCGGTCATGGCTGCCAGATCGCGTTGAAGGGTCTTTTTCCCGGTCTCGTTGACGTGGCAAGCCTTCGCAATTTCATCGATGGACATCCAAATATCTGGAGCCATCGCCTCGAGCACCTTCTTTCGTCTCGCTTCAGCTGTTCCGTGGGACCGCGCGCCCATCTGCTCAAGGTCGCCGGCATAGCTGAACTTGGGTTCCTTGCTGCCCCGCGGTGAGACATTCAGGAGAACCCGGACATCCGAGTCAAAGTCTTTCGAGCGGGAATAAAATTTGATTTGCTTCCGATCGGGAGTCCGCTGCATCAGAATCACGCAGTCCGCATTCGCGACTTTGCCGCCGCTTCCTTTTAGGTCGTCAATAGTCAGTTCGCGGGACTTTCCTTTGCTGTGACCGTTACTTTCCTTACGGATATGGTCAACGACAATCAGAGTCGTATTTAGTTCCCGCGTAAGGTTGCTCAGCGAATGCAGGATCTCGGATTGCTTTTCGTCATCGAATGAACTGATACCGGGTGTTGCTTTCTGGTATGTGTCGAGAATGACGACCGTATCTGCAGCATCAGGCCCGATGGTTTCCTTCAACCACTGCAGCATCCTAAGGTCTGTCAGTTTGAAGCCAGGAGCCACGTAGATGATGAATCGATCAGGGTCCAGTTTTGGGAATTCGTCTTCAACATCAAGGATGCGGTCCTGCGCACGTCTGTCGGGATCCTCAAGCAAGAAATACAGAACACGACGGACGGGAGCAATTGAGTATTTCCCTAATAGAGTTCCGTCATGTAATAGCTTGCGGCCCAGCCAGAGAAAGAACAGCGTTTTACCGGTCTGAGACTGCGCGGCAACAAAAATGAAATTCGTTCGTGCGATGATTCCCTCCACGATTGGGTGAAGAGGTTTACAGTCCCAAGCTCGCACCTGGGCGACGTCGAGCCGTTTCCAATGTGCCGGAGGATTAAAGGGGTTCGATTGTCGATTCTCGGCAGGTTTGATCTTCGCATGCCCGTGATAGCCGCTGTCTGGCACATCAGTCTCGCGCTGTATTGCATCGCGCTCCATGACCGGCTCGAACGCCTCATCGATGAGTTGCTGGCCGTCTTGCCTACGGGCTTCGAGTTCTTGAAGCTTTTCCGTCAAATGGGGATCTTCGGAATGATGGCCATTCCCATTTCTCGGTGGAGTGATGAGGGGAGGCTTGGATGTCTTATCCATTCGTAGCGATTCTCATGATCAGTGCTTCAGCTTCTTCGTCAGTTCCGGTCCGAAGGATTTTGAATTGACATTCAATTTCGCTGTAGTTGTGAAATGCCTGCCCCAGAAATTCAAAGCACTCGTCTTCAGAAATCGTGCCGGCAGCAAAATAATCTGCGGCCGAACTGGCTAATTCGTCACGGAGCCGTAATTCCTTGGCAACACGGGTCAGTTCTGCGCTCCTCCATTCCCGGACAGTACGTTTCGTCGTCAGCCGAAATGGAACGACCCTCCTGTTGTTGCCGCGTTCATCGTCGTCGAACAAATCCCGAAGCTGAAGACCGATCGCTGTAGTGATTTCCAGCGCAGTGCAACCCGTACGGCAAATCATCAACAGCTTTCCATCGTTGATGATGTAGGCGCCGCTGGCACGCTGATCACGATGCGCAGGACACAGGAATATGCCGCGGGATTCGTCACGTGCACGAACGCCTTGCAAGAGAGGTAGGACACGCTCTGCCGCAGTCATTCGGAATCTCCGCTTTCTGCGGCGGCCTGCTGCCGTTTCACTCGCCGCGCCTCGCGTTGTTTCTCGCGGAGCTCAGCCATGAATCTTTTGTGATCCTCAAACCAGAGGATCCAGAACAGCAGCGCCCGGCACTGGGGAGAAAGTGCGGCGGTACCGTTGACTCGTGAATCATCATTTGTTGTTTGGAGAATGGGATGGAGCGAAATGTCATCTGCAGGAGGTGGAGCAATTGCTCCCGTATTCATTTTTTCGCCATGTATTCCTGCACGGCTGCGCGGTCATACATTACGCGGCCCGGTGAGATTTGTTTCGGTTTCAGTAAGTGCGGTTTTTTACGCAGCCGCCACAGTGTTGGTTTGCTGATGCCCAACATCCGCGTGACATCTTCAATCGAAAGCAGTCCGTCTGGTGCGGCGGCCGCTACCGGCTCGGGGTTTGCAGCGAGCCGCTTCTCGAGGTTCTCGATTTTCTGAATCAGCGGCCTTATCGACTCTGTGACCGCCGCAGAGATGATTGCCGAGAGCGGATCCATTGCCGGCTGCACGGGGTTTCGATCTACGCGCATACCGGCTCCTTATCCTTTGGAAGCTCGCCGAGGAAGATCTGTCCCGGGACGACATTGAGCGCTTTCGCGATTGCGATCGCAATTTCAGGTGAGGTCCCGCGGGATCCGTCTTCAAGCTGACCGATGAAACGGTGACTCACGCCGGCAAGCGCGCCCAGCTGAGCCTGCGTCAGATCGTGTTTAACTCGTAAGATCTTGAGAAGTTTGCCCTGTGCCCTCATGTTCCACAATTGAACACGTTCAGGCTCGTCCACTCACGCAAGAACTGAGGAGGGGTAGCTAATTTTGCTTGAAATTGTCCGGCAGTGTCAGAAGGTTTTCGGCTTCGTTGATTCCGTATCGAATTTTTTGATGGGAAATTTTGAGCGGCGAGCGCTCTATTAGATCGACTATCTTCATACGCGGCTCTCTGCAATTCACATCGAAGAACCATCCGACATTTCGCTTGGTGTCGGAAAAATCTGTGGGCATTCGGCCGTCTCTCGCAGCCTTAATTCGATTGAATTCTTTCCTCCACCGTATTTCGTATTCTCTGTCGGTCTCCGTATCGTTGGGCTGCGGCAGATTTTTTTCTGGCATGAGTCTGCTCGGTACAACATCGGAAATGGAATCAAACTCTTTTCCCGAGAGGCTGACAGCCAGGGTAGTTGGAACGTCCCTTATTAGGTCTCTCCGGGTCCATACATATCTTGAATCCAGACCAAGCTTTTGACTGACGAAGTCCTCAACATCATTTTCAAAATCGGCCATTTTGCTGACATTTGTGAGCTGCAGTGTAAAGAATTGCCAGAAGGCTTCTGTCTTGAGCGGTAGTCCGCTGCAATAATCATCCCCGGTCAAGTCTGATCTATTTTTATAACCTCTCGCAAAGGCAAGGCGGTCCAACTCCTGGACTGCTTGCCGGAAGAGTTCCTTACTGATTTGCATTCGTTCCGCGTATTGCCGGCACAGCGATTTGATGCGCGAATCCGCCCAAATCAGTCGCCTGAACTCGACCCGCGCGACGGCGCACTTCTTCAAAGTTGCGTTGTCGAGATTTTGAAAATTAGAGTTTCCCAAACTGAGAGATTCTTCGGACATTCCGCCTCCGAGCGGTTGAGGAGGGGCAGATCCGATTTCGGAGAACCGGTCTCGCGTTGCAACACTACCTGCCCCTGAACAATCGGATGTTATCAGGCTTCCTTTTCAGCTTCCACTACCTGCAGTCCGCTCACGATGACCGACAGCCGCCGGGCCCATTTATCCAATGCGAATTTTTTCTCTTTGTCGTAAGAGTTCCGGTCATAGACCGCCGTTACTCCAGATTCCGCGTGGTTGAGAACTTTGGCGACGGTGAGCCGGTCAATGCCGGCCTCGGTCATCTTCGTGGCGGCCGTGCGCCGGAGATCATGTCCTTTCCAGTTCTCAACGCCGGCAGCCTTGCGGATATCCGCCAGAATGCGTTTGGTTTCGACGAGAGGTTTTTCCTTGCGCTTCCCCGGGAATACCCATTCCGAAGGACCGCCTTGGCGTTTGGTGCGCTGAGAGTTCTTCGTCTTCAGTTCCTGCAATATTTCCAGTGTCGAATCGGCGATCCACACTTTGTGCGCCATTTTGTTCTTCGATCGTTCCTTTGGAATCGTCCACCACCGCGACTCCATATCGATATCCGCCCAGCGCATCGACAAGACTTCTCCGCCACGTTGCGCCGTGAGCAGTCGGAGTTTCAGCGTGTCGGCCACCGATGAAGGTTCGGCGTCAAACGCCTTCCAAAGCTTCCGGATTTCATCGTCATTGAGTACGCGATCGCGGCTCACCTTTGGAGACGGCGCCGACAGTTTGTAGCATGGCGAGGCGTCGACAAGGTCACGGCTGATTGCCCAATTGAAAAGCTTGCTGGCGGCGGACAGCATCCGATTCGCCATGATCGGAGCTTCCACGGCTTTCGCTTCAACCAAGTTACGGATCATGGCGCGCGTGACTGCGCTGATTGGGGTGTGGCGCAGTTCCGGAACGAATTCTTTTTCCAGGATGCGTTTGGTCTCCGCCCCGCGCCGGAGTTTCTTGGCCGTCACATACTTTTCGAGGAATTCATCTACCAGCTCTCCGAAGGTGCCACCTTCCCGGAGCTGAATCTTCTCGAGTTGAGGGTCCTTGCCGTGGGCAACGTCATGAATGATGTCCCGCGCCTTCGTCCGGGCGTCCGCCAGGGCTATTTCAGGGAAGCTGCCGATCGTCATCCGCTGCATCCGGCCAAACCGTTTATAGCAACAGGACCAGGTCTTGGCTCCTGAGGGACTGACACGCAGGCATAAGCCCTTTTGCTCCGTGTCAAAAATCTGAAGCCTGGTTGTCGGATCCGGCTGGATGGCTTTAACAGACTGCGCGTTCAATTTCAACTTGGGCATGTGGCCTCCTCAGATTTGATCAGCGGCCCTGGCGTCTTTTGCTCCGGGGCAACTTCGGGGCAACGATACTCTGAGATGGCATGAAATTTCAATAGATTTCATTTTGGACTGTAACTGAAGAAATTACTGAGGATCTACGGAGTCTGTTGGTCGAAATGGGGATGCTTGGAGTTCACTAAATTGCATTTTTGCTGATTCGTAATCAGCAGGCCAGCAGTTCAAGTCTGCTCGCCGGCTTTTTATCCGGGCAAAAAGAAATTCCAGGCTTGAAGCCTGGAATTTCTTTATTTTCAGATATTTAGCTCAAATCACTACTTGATCCCTGCCATTACCTTGATGTCCCCTTTTATGGGACGCCGGGTGGCCAGTCCTACGGCGGATGTTGCCTCGCCTGGGTTCAATCCGGAAAGAATGTGTTCTTTGGAGAACGACAGTTTATCGCCGGTTGCGCCCAGGGCGATATTAATGACATCTCCTACCCGGATCTGCCCGGTTGCGATCAAATTCGATAAGGGAAACACCAGATGCCGCTCAATCGCTCTTTTCAGATGCCGTGCACCGTATTTGACGTCCGTACCTTCCCGAAGCAAAAACTCCTTTGCGTCCGGAGTGCAGCGGAAAATGAATTGATTGTCGTTTTGCAGCGACATGATGCGAGTTTGCACTTCGTTCAATTCAATATCGAGAATTTGCCTCATGTCTGCTGCTGAAAGCGTTCGGAACACGACAACCTTGTCGAGCCTGTTCATAAATTCCGGAGAGAACTTCCGCTTCGCTGTTTCGAGAGCCGTTCGGTACAACTTTCGATCGAGATCTGCGAGTTCTTCGTCAGAGTGATTGGCATGTGAAGTGAAGCCAATGCCTCCGTGCACGATGTCGTTCATCTCCACCGCGCCGAGATTCGAAGTCATAAAAATCAGGCAGCGTGAGAGATCCACCTTTCGATTGTCTCCCAGAGTCAGTGTGGCTTTGTCCAGG
Organism: Terriglobia bacterium; assembly: GCA_041481485.1. GTDB lineage: Bacteria > Acidobacteriota > Terriglobia > 20CM-2-55-15 > 20CM-2-55-15 > JBGPBY01. The sequence goes on along the minus strand of JBGPBY010000111.1, from coordinate 7,799 downwards.
ATTCCCAAAAGAAGCTGCCAGACGGCGTCGTTTGCTTTTTCAATCTCGTCAAACAGAATCAGACTGAGCCGTAGATCCTCCGTCTGGTATTGATCGATCGCTTCCTGTGTCAGTATCGGCGGCGTTTCCCGGTGTCCGAGATAACCCGGAGGTGATCCGATAAGTTTCGCAATCTCATGGCTGTGCTGAAATTCCGCACAGTCGATTTTGATATAGGCACGAGGATTTCCGAACAGAATTTCCGCCGTTGCTTCAACGACGCGAGTCTTGCCGGATCCTGTGGGACCGAGAAAGAGAAGGTTGCCAACCGGACGGCCAGGTGAAGCCATTCCAGCCAGATAAATCTGGTACATATTGACGATTCGCCGAACTGCACGATCCTGACCTACGACTTTGCCAAGTAACTGACGCTCAAAATCGAGAACTTTGGCGCTCCGCATTTCCGGGTCCAACACGAGTTCTTCCGAGATATACGGCTTAACCATCAATTTGTCCCCCGTTTCCGAACCGGCCTACCGACTTCAGGCCCGATTCACTAATGACATTTGACGAAAGACCTGCAAGTTCGTGTCCACAAGCCTCATTTGTCATATCGACGGTGAATTATCTCGACTTTAGGTTTTTAAGGCGGCGGTACTCGAAGTAGAAATTGTCTGACGATACAGTTCTTCATACAGCTTTACGATTTTGGTCGAACAAAAATCACGCTGGGCATGCTGCCGAGCCTGACGGCCCATTTCCAACCGAATTTCAGAATTCTCAAGTAGTTCGATGCACGCGTCAGACATTCCTTCAATATCGCCGACATGGAACAAAAAACCGTCCTTCCCATTGTCTACAACTTCCGGAATACCGCCGATACTGGTTGCAATTACAGGTACTTCGCACGCCATCGCTTCCAGCGCAACCAAACCAAACGATTCGTTTTCGCTGGGAAAGAGCAGGACATCCGCCATGGAAAGGAGTTGTGCCATATCGTTCTGTTTGCCAAGAAACAGAACGTCGTCGGATACGCCGAGGTTTCCTGCGAGCCACTCTGCATTCGGCCTCTCCGGGCCGTCACCGACCATCAGCAGCTTTGCGCGGCATCGCTTTCGCACCCTGGCAAAAATCGCAATGACATCTTCGACGCGTTTCAGGGGACGGAAATTTGAAATGTGTATGAGTATGGCCTCGTCAGGCTCCGCGAACCGGCCGCGAAGGGACCGATCCGCAGTTCTGTTATACACGTTACAGTCCACAAAATTCGGAACCACGGTTATGGGGCGGCTGATCTGGAATTCCTCTATAGTTCGCCGCTGCAGGTATTTAGAGACTGCGGTGACAGCATCACTCTGTTCGATACCGAAACGAGTGACCGGCAGATAGGACCTGTCGTTGCCCACCAGAGTAATGTCCGTTCCATGAAGCGTTGTCACAAAGGGCACATGTCGGTCCACCAGCATCATTCGCGCCAGGTAAGCGCTGATGGAATGTGGAATCGCATAGTGAACGTGAAGGATATCCAGATCGTAACGTGTGATGACTTCGGCCATTTTCGTGGCCAGTACCAGATCGTATGGGGGGTACTCGAACAGCGGATACGTCCGCACTTCGACTTCGTGGAAAAATATTCTCTCGCTCAGAGTCAGCCGGATCGGAAATGCATAGCTGATGAAATGCACTTCGTGACCGCGTGACGCCAGTTCCTTGCCAAGTTCTGTCGCCACAACCCCACTGCCCCCGTATGTTGGATAACATGTGACGCCGATTTTCATTCAAATCCTACAGTTCGATGAATTGATGTTGGCGAGAATGCACGTCCAGCAACTCATCCATGCGGCGTATCATTCCCATTCCGTTTCGAATCAGAAATGAGGTTGCGTTGATGACACGCTCCTGCATTTTTCGTTCAGGTGCGATTGAGTTTTCGATTCCGATGAGATGCCGTTCCAGGACTTTGTCGCGGCGGAATTCCGCATTCGCATATCGTGTGCGCAGCGATTTCAACTGGTGCCGGACTTTGCTTTTCGATGTATTCAACGCTCCCGCCAACGTGACATCGACCGAAGCCAATTTTCCACGAAGCGATTCCAGCTGCTCTTCCATATTTTGCTCGACGCGATCGAATTCCTCCATACCACTCCACGCAGACATGCATTTCCGCTTGAGGGATTCCGTTCCTTCAAGTGCGCCCGGTAAATCGAGTCCATACTTTTCCATATTCCGGGCGACCCGGCTTTCTACTATCGTCGCGCTGATTCGTGGAACGATGGGAGGCATGGGATATTCCAGGACTTCATATGCCGCAGCCGCCTGCGCAAAATAGGCAATCTCCGCCGGGCCGCCGACATACGCCGCGGTGGGAAAGATACTGTCCTGCACCACAGGTCTGAGCAATGCATTCGGACTGAGAGGAATGCCGGCAGTCAATTCTTTCGGTTTCAAAACCTGGCGGGCCCGTCCTCGATACGTGAACAGACCGGTAAAACTGTCGTCCACCTTGACCTGTAAATGATAGCCGCTCTCTACGAGTCTTCGGTTTCGCTGCAACAATGCCGTTCGAACTTCCGGATTACGGTCCACTGCCTTCGTTAATGCCGGTTGAGCCAGCCGTTTCAATTCCGGATCGAGCGGATCCACGAACACCATCGGAGTATCGGAAAAAATTCGCGCCATCATCATTCCGAAACTCTCCACCGGCGATCTTCCCGGCATGTAACAGGAATGGAGCAAGTCGCGAATGTCACCGGCAAATTCGGATTGGGGAAGACATGCCAGGCAGTCCTCAATGACCTGCTCGATGTCCTTCTTGTATTGGATCCACCCCACCGGCGCGGACACGTCATCCGATAAATCCACACGCGCGCGGCACAGTCCATAGTCCCGGTTCAACACCCAGGTGGATTCAATTTCCTCATGATCGTGATCTTCAGCCGCGATCCAGAAAACGGAAGCGGCCTTAATGCCGGACTGTTCAAGGCAGCGCGCAATCTTCACTGCACTCAACGCCTTCAAAATGGAAAGATGCGGTCCGGTGAACAGACCGGGCTGCTGTCCGGTAATGACGGCAACGCCGCCCGCTGCGAGGATCTCAACTCCCGATTGACTTGCACCGAGTTTCGCTTGTTGCCGGGCGAGCGCTGCACTCAGAGTGCTCAAATGTTTGCCGTCAAGAGCAGGACGCCGCCGTGCGAACTGTGCAATGGATTCGAGATTGTACTGATGAGGGAAAAAGGACTGAATGCGAGGCGAGTCATCCAGATAGTCCAAATACAAGGCCGATGCCGCCGGGAGACGCCGAGGCGAAATCTGCACTAAACCTTCCTCTCAAGAAATTGCTTCAGCCCTCGAATTTTCAATCCTTCAGCCATCGTCCGAAGAGCGTGCCGGTCGACCGAAGGCATCCGGAGATTTTCTTCGAGACTGGTAAGGTCAGGCAAGCATTTAAAGTCAATTTCGCGAGATTGAAGACCTGCACGGGTCCCTTTCCACGCGCTAAAGTGACTGAGGAGACGAAGAAGCGGCAGATAGAAAAAAACATTGGGTCCCGGAATCGGAGCCAGCACCGGCGTGAATACGACGACGACCGAGGTGATCACCAAATCGATCCCGAGCCAGAATGAGTGTTTCAAACGCTGGCGCTTCAGGAACTTCTGAAAATGCTTTCTGGCGTCAAGCGCAGAAGTCTTTGGGCCATGGTGAACCACAAACCGCGGTGCGACGCTCATTGCCTTGAGGATCCGCTCGCCCGGATCGATACGATCTTCAAGTTTTCGGTAGTACTCGTGCAGTTTTTCGAAAACGTTTCCCAACCAGGCGACGAGTCGATAGCGATGATTTCTGAACCAGGCGATGAATCGAATCACACGCCGGTCGGATTCCTTTTCGAATTCTGCAACGATATCGGGAGGGCTAAAAAGAAAATAGCGGGACTTCTGAGCTGCTATAAGGTAGAGGTCGATGGACGTCCGCATACTTCGAAATTGTACCGCAACCATTCCTGGGTGCGGCGCGCGACATCCTTGCTCTTCAAGAGATCGCTGACGACCGCCACTGAAGAAACACCGCAGTGGAACACATCCTGGGCATTTTCCAGCGTGATGCCTCCGATGGCAACAACGGGAAGTTCCACGCGGGAACAGATTTCGCGCAGCCCGTCGAGTCCAATTACAGGATCGGGATCACTTTTCGTCGAAGTCGGGAAAACGGGTCCAACGGCGATGTAATCGACCGGAGCCAATGCGGCTTTCAACGCCTGTTGCAGGTTATGCGTGGAAAATCCAATGATTTGCGAGGGCGGAAGCATCTGACGAGACATATGGGGCGGCAGATCCATCTGGCCAATGTGCACTCCGGCGGCGCCCGAGACCAGCGCCACGTCCACCCGATCATTGACCAGCACGCGGCTCCCGGATGGCGCAAATTCGAGGATTTCAAGAACCTGATTCAAGAGCTCCCGCGCCGAACCCGTCTTATTGCGAATCTGCACCATCGTGGCGCCGCCATCAAACAGATCTCGGGCCAGAGCCACAGGGTTGCCAAACGACGAGTCCGCAATGGCATAGAGAGAAGGCAGAGAAATCATGGCGTCAGAATGTGGACTGTTCGGACGTCCGAATGAGCATTCGGACCTCGTATCTTAAGCGCCCGAGCTGTTGGTTGGTACCGCACAAGAATACGGCAATTCCGTCTCCACGGAGTCTCCGAGCCAGGAGAACGGCTCTTTCAGTGATGAGTATTTGTTCCGATGCATAACCCAGTTTCGTATCTTCTGCAGTCCGTTGCGCAATGCGAAACAAGGTTGTGTATTCCGCAGCAAAGGTATCCGCATCGAATTCAAATCCGGGAGCCCGGTGAAATTCAAATTCACCGGTCCCGGAGATGACAACAGTGGCCTTCAAATCCGGAACCACCTTCTTCAAAGAGTTGAACAGCTGAGCGGCTTCAAATCGCACGCCGCATTCTACTTCACATCCGGCTGCGATACCGTTATCTGATCCATGGATTTGATCTTCGGCGTCACAAAGAACAGCAGTTCCGATGTGTTCTTCACCGTTGCCGTTTCCTTGAACATATGACCGATAACCGGCAGGCTGCCCAGTCCGGGAACCTGACGGACATTGACGGCATCGGAATCCACATAGATACCGCCAATGACTGCCGTTCCCCCGTCCGGGATCAGGATCATCGTCTTTGCCTGCTGCGTCGCAACGGAAGGGATGTTATTCACCGACTTTGCAAAGTCGGGCACGCTGTTTTCCACCACTACGGTCAACAGAATCGTGCCCGCTTCGGTGATCTGAGGCGTCACCGAAAGATTCAGCGAAAAGTTGATGAATGTAACAGAGACAGTGTTGTTGACATTCGTCTGCACCGGGATCTGAGTTCCCTGAGATACAGTCGCAGGCTGATTGTTCTGCGTCGTAATTCTCGGCGCTGAAATCAGTTTCGCTTTTCCATTTGCTTCTGCCGCCGTCAGGATTGCGTCCAGAAAAACGTTGCTGCCCGGCTGCAGGAGAAATCCGATACCGGAAGTGGCGGCCGCTGGAAAGTTGGTCAGCAGGGGTACCGGAGATCCTCCCGGACGAGTCAGAGGGCTGAGCCCTCCGGAAGCGCCTGCGATGATATTCTTGTTTCCGATCAACATTCCAAGTTGTGTACCGAGATCTCTTGAAAATGCCTTGTTCGCCGAAAGGAGCCTTGCTTCGATTTCAACCTGCTGGGCTGGAGTGTCGAGGAACTTCACCAGCTGGTCGATCCTCGTGAACTGGTCCGGAACATCGGATACTATCAGCGCATTCTTCCGGGCATCGGCAATAATCTGACCTCTCTTGGTGAGACTCTTCGTCAACGTCGCGGAAACAACATCGGCCTTGGTGTAATTGAGAATGAAAGTGTGCGTCACTGTTTCGGTCAACGCTTCCCGGGCTTCCAACTGAGCCCTTCGGGCGTTCTCTTCGGCCAGCAGGGTCGCATTCGTCGCAATGCGGAGTACGTTGCCCTGAAGCTGTCCACCCAGCTGGTTCTGCTTGAGAACAACATCGAGCGCCTGATCCCACGGAACGTCTGTCAGATGGAGCATGGGAAGTGTTCCAGAGACATTCGGATCGAGAATGATGTTGAGACCACTGGTTTCGCTGATCAGACGGAAAAAATCCTTCAAATCCAGATCCCGCACATCGAACGAAACGATTTCACCAGAATATTGCGTGGCCTGTGGGGGCCCGGTAATCGTGGTCCCGGGAACAAGAGGAGGAACCACCTGGATTTGCGGCAAAAGGGCTGGAGCCACAGAGGCCAGTGACAACGGACTGCCAACCGGAGGAATCGTGATTCCCGGGGCAGCCAGCGACAGAGACTGCAAATTGAATCTGGGCATTGCAGGAGACTGAACCGCTAACTGTGCTGTGACCGGAACAACAACGGGCGCCGCGAGGCTGGTCGGCATCTGGGTTTCCGCGATGAGCACTGGTTCCACCGGCACCTCGGCCAGAAACGGAGCAAGAGGAGTTGTTGTCACAGGGTTGTTCTGCGCAAAAACAATTCGCAACAATCCCGATTTGTCGTCCAACACTCGGTAGCTGGCGGCTTCATTGAGATCGAAAACAATTCGCGTCGCATTCCTGTCCTTGTCCTGAAACATACCGGCTCGAATACGTTCCACGCCGGCGACAGAGACCTGCTTCTCCTTGAACGCGAGTTCATTCTGAACGTCGCGAAAATCCATGACAAGGCGGCGAGGTCCGGTCAACTCAAAGTATGTGTACTTGGCCTGTGCGGTCGTCGTGATTTGAGCCTCGACTGAATCTTCACCGGGAGTCATTACCAGGTCTTTCACAGCGGCGACTTCCGTTGGAGCAACCGCCTGAATGACGAGCGTGAAGGCCAGTACCAGAGCTCCGAAAGGCAGGGCCTTTCTCGAGTCGAACGTTTTCATTTTTTATCTCCTGCCAAACGAAGTTGCTTCAATATTGTTCTCGGTTCCGTAGGGGAAAGAGTCTTGCCAGGAGCCGCAACGGCCGTGAAGATCACCATGTCCTGACGAATATCCTTGATCACCGCGTCAAACAGCGAGTCTCCTCGCATTGCCAGAACAGGAGCTTTCATCCCGGGTACCTGCAGAACCGCACGTGTCGATGCGGGATCGCTGGAGACCCAGATTCCCATTAACTTCACTTCCGAAACGAGTGCTCCCTTCAGTCCTGGCGGACGCTGTGGCTCGATCACGGCATTCAGGGGTGTCACCGGTTTAGGCACGGGATTCAAAAACGGATCGCGCCTTCCACGCACGTCGTAGTGGTATCCCTGAGGTACAGCCAACACCGGTATCGGATCTTCCTGGACTTTTGGCGGAGTAGAATTTGGATCCCCCTGCCCAAAAACGCGGCTGACCAGGATTCCTAAAAACAGCACGGAAATTGTTAGTGGATATTTCATTTCGCCTCTTTGACCGGAGGTAAGGCCGCATCCGCCTCGTCCTTGTAGACAAACGTTGTGGCCGTATACGTTGCACCGACACTGGCTACCAGGCTGTTCGGTCCCTCAGCGCCGCGGCTCTGAATCTTCATGTTGCTGATATTGACGATTCGAGGCAGCAGGCGGATCTTGTCCAAAAAGCCGCCGATATTGTGATAAGTGCCGATGATTTCCATGTCGATCGGCCACTCGGTGTAGATTTCGTGATCGATTGTCGCGCGCGGGCCGACGCGCAGAATTCGCAGTGATGCGGACAGCCGCGGCTCGTTTGGACGGTGAGGCGGTTGTATTTGTCCGGGTCGAGCAAATCGAAGCGCGGCATGGGCGCGTCCGCGAGATCG
>JBGPBY010000110.1:0-16947 GCA_041481485.1 Terriglobia bacterium | reverse complement strand
ACCCTCTCCCGTTGGGAGAGGGATTTCTTGATCGCCTGTCCTTACAGGTCATTCTCGAATTACGCAACGTTTGCTGCCGCATCGGCAAACAATTCCGCGGCGCGGGACAGTTCTTCGGTGGTGTGCGCCGCCGAAACCTGAGTGCGAATCCGAGCCTTGCCCATTGGCACGACCGGATAGGAAAATCCCACGACATAGATACCCCGCTCCAGCAGGTATTCCGCCATGCGTCCGGCGCGCGATGCATCGCCGATCATTACAGGTACGATGGGATGTTCACCCGGAATGATGTTCATGCCGAGCGCGGTCATTCTTTGCCGGAAGAATTCGGTATTTCCCCGGAGCTTGTCCTGCAGCCCGGTGGACTCGGTCAGAATGTTCAGCGCTTCAATGGACGCAGCAACGACTGCAGGCGGGAGAGAATTCGAAAAGAGGTACGGCCGAGAGCGCTGGCGCAACAAAGCGATGACAGCCTGGGGCCCGGCGACATATCCGCCGCTGGCGCCGCCCAGAGCTTTTCCCATGGTTCCTGTGAGAATATCCACCCGTCCCATGACGCCGGACTGTTCATGGCTGCCGCGTCCCTTTGGTCCCACAAATCCAACCGCATGGGAATCGTCGACCATCACCATGCTGTTCGTCTTCTCAGCGAGATCGCAGATCTGGCGAAGTGGAGCCAGTGTGCCGTCCATCGAGAAGACGCCGTCCGTGGCAATCAACCGGAACCGGCAGTCTTTTGCGGCATTCAATTGCACTTCCAGATCGGCCATATCTCGATTTTTGTAACGGAAGCGCTGCGCTTTACACAGACGGATTCCATCGATGATGGACGCGTGATTGAGTTCGTCGGAAATCACGGCATCGTTTTCGCCAAGCAACGTTTCAAACAGACCCCCATTGGCGTCGAAGCACGAAGAATAGAGAATGGTGTCTTCCACTCCCAGAAAATCGCTGAGCTTTCGTTCCAGCGTCTTGTGCTGTTCCTGAGTGCCGCAAATGAATCGCACAGAGGCCATTCCATATCCCCAGCGGTCCAGCGCAGCTTTGGCAGCGGCAATGACTCTCGGATGATCGGCGAGTCCGAGATAGTTGTTCGCGCACAACACCAGAACTTCGTGGCCGTCGCTGAGTCGGGCTTCCGGAAGTTGAGGAGAATTGAGAATGCGTTCCGGCTTCCAGAGTCCGGCGCCGCGGATATCGCTCAACTGCGATTCAACGAACTGCCTGTACGATCCGAGCATGAATTAAAGCTCCTCCCAGTTGAGAATCACCTTGCCGCTGTTCCCGGAGCGCATGATTTCGAACCCTTTTTCGAAATCCCGATAACTGAAGCGATGTGTGATGACGGGAAGAATATCCAATCCGGACTGAAGCAGTACGGACATCTTGTACCAGGACTCATACATCTGACGTCCGTAGATGCCGCGGATTGTCAGCATGTTGAAAATCACTTCCCGCCAGTTGATGGCCATATCATCGGATGGGATGCCCAACATCGCGATCCGCCCGCCATGGGCCATGTTATGGAGCATGTCGCGGAACGCGGAGGCATTTCCGGACATTTCGAGACCGACGTCAAAGCCCTCCTTCATTCCCAGTTTGACCTGTGCTTCGGCGATGGATGCACTCGCGACATTCCATGCCAGGTCGACGCCGACTTTGCGGGCGAGATCGAGGCGATATTCATTGACGTCGGTAATGACGACGAACCGGGCTCCCGCATGCCGGACTACCGCTGCCGCCATGATGCCGATCGGACCTGCTCCGGTAATCAGCACGTCCTCGCCTAGAACCTCAAAGGTCAGAGCCGTGTGCACGGCATTTCCGAATGGATCAAATATCGCCGCGGCATCGCGATTGACCTTTGGATCGTGACGCCAGACGTTGGTCATCGGCAGCACGATGTTTTCCGCAAAACATCCGGGACGATTCACGCCGACGCCCGATGTATTCGCGCAAAGGTGGCGCCGGCCGGCCATGCAGTTGCGGCAGCGGCCGCAGACGACATGACCTTCGCCCGAGACGAGTTCGCCGGGATGAAAATCAATGACGTTTGAACCGACTGCCACGATTTCGCCCACAAACTCATGTCCAATCGTCATGGGGACAGGAATGGTCTGCTTCGCCCAGTCGTTCCAATCGTAAATGTGGATATCCGTGCCGCAGATTCCGGTGCGCAATACGCGAATCAGAACATCGTTGATGCCAAAGGTGGGTTCGGGAATGTTTTCCAGCCAGAGACCCGGTTGTGTTTTCGACTTAACAAGTGCTTTCACGGTGGAGATGGTAAACCAGATTGCAGACGATCCGTTCTCGACAATTATGAATCCCGGTCCGGCGTTCGTTTCTGGTAACTTCTCCCGCATGGCAAACACGGGAAAAATTCTGCTTCAGGTAGTCAATGGCGAACGACAGCCTTACTTGGGTGAAGTGGATATCCGCCTTTTCGACGGGGACAAACAAGGCGGAGCGCAAATCACGAGGAAAGGTCCAAGGATATTGATCGATGACATACCCTGTTACGACAACACCCGCGATTACTACACGCTCCTTGTGAGTGCCGGCGGCATGGTGCAGGCGGGATACTTCCCTCTGAAAGTTGGACCCAATATTCTGCGCCCTGCTTTTCTCATGCTTATACCGCACGACGGCACATTTAATTTTAGTCGTGCTCGCTGGGACGATCTTGAGCAAACTCATCCGCAGTATCGTCGGATCCTTTCCGCGGACAATGGCGATGCCCGGATGGTCAAAGAGCGCTACGAAAACCTGATCGAGGATCACGGAGCGGCCGCGGCTGGATTGTGGAATATTCTGACGGCGATGGGCCAGCTTCAGCTCTCAACAGATACGGCGCTGTCGTATTTCCGGCAGATTCGCTGGGATGAAAGTCTCCAGCAGGACCGGTTCTTCGGTTATGCCGACAAGAAGCTGCTCGAACAGGTCCGTATTGCCGAAGCTCAAAAGTTATTCAAACCGGAGATTGGTTCCAGCATGTTCCACAAAGGAGCGACCGCCAGTTATAAGCAGGTTCAATTCGGCGAGGCGAACGTGCAACTGACGTTTCACGAGAATGATCCCGCGCCGGATGGCTGCGTGAGTGTGGAGCCGGACATGGATTACTTTCAGGACGCCGGCGGGCACGCCATTATTGAAGTGCTCCATAACAAACTCACTGGAAAAATTTCCGATCCCAGAACCATCTATGTCCTGCGCTGGATTGCCGGTATGCAGGCGGGGATCCCGGAATTCAATCCTCCGTTTACGATTGTGTAGTCAATTCATTACGGATTAGTTCCCTTTGGCCGCAGTTTGAGCGGCGGGGTTATAGACGTCCAGGTTATCCGCCAGAATCGGATAGATATCCACGGACGCATCTTTCCCGATAAAGAAATCCATGTGTGCGTAATGGGGAAACACAATGCGAATGTATCCATCCGCACCGTTTTCCTTGCTCAGCAGCCGGAACGTCTTGTCCGATCCTTCCGGCAGAAACAACACATTTTCGGCGCCATGTACAAAGGTGATCGGGATCTTTAGATTGGCCACATTGGGCATATAGGTCTCTTTGCCGTTGTAATCCACGACATGGCCTTTCTGGATAGTCTTGAGAATGTGATCGAATGTTCGTGTATTCGCGACGCCGAACATCTCGTGCAGCGCGGAGTGCGTCGCTTCGTTCAGCTGATTGTGGTTGTAGACTTCGCCGTAAATCAGACGGATCTGGTGGCAGACAGAACTCTTGCAGAGTTCCTTCGGCGGGAAAAGCTGAATTACCAGTTTCGCCATCGCATTGCGCCAATCGTCCGGAGGCAGATTGGGGTTGACGGTCTTTTGTCCCATGGCAAGAAGGAAACCCGCCGAGTGAAAATTGGCTTTCAACTGATTGATGGTCGAGGTTACGGGGAACAAAGTCAGCTGTGAGCTGATGGCGGAACGGACTCCCTTCAATCCACCAAGCATTGCCATGAGAAACGTCATGGAACTGATGCAATGGGAAACGACTTGAACCGATGATGCGCCGGTTACTTCGAGTATCTTCGCTACAGCCGCGGGCCAGTCGCGCAACGCAATATCATCCAGAGTGAACAGCGAAACGGACGACAGCAGATCCGGACTCGCGCGGTAATCCAACAGCCAGACGTCGTAACCCCGGGCGTAGAGATGCTCTGGAAAATTGGTATCGACGGTGTCGATGAGAAATGCGGCCGTTGACGTTCCGAATCCCGGCGCAAGAATCACAGGTCCCTTTGTTCCACCTTGATATCGAGTCAGCCGTAGTTGAACGTTGTCTGATGTGACCGGGAAGTATATTTCCGGAGCATTCATGCGAAGTGGCCGCTTCTTCCGGGACGGCGGTTTGGTGGGATCGATCCGGTTGACTGTCGACGCGACTGGACCATACACATCAAACAAGGCGCCCGTGAAAAACTGGCCGACTCGCATCAGCCATTTCATGCGGTCCTGGTCGCTATCGACATTGAGCACCTGCATGGTTTGCATCTGAACGGCAAAATCCTGGGGCTGAATGACCAGCACGCCTTTGCCGATCACGGCGCCTTTATCGTCGGAGCCCTGATAGAGCGTGATGAACAGAGTCGTGGTGTCGTACCAGAGATCGCCTTTGCGGTCATCGTGAATGAACTTGAGTCCGTTGAAGAAGTACGTCTTCCCCTCGGCCGAGTCGAGGACGAGACGATAAATCATGTTCTTGGTTTCGATGCGGTTGGGATCGTCGGCAAACAGCTGAAACGTTCCGGTTCGAACGGTCAGGGGCGTTGCAGACAGGGAGGGCGCCGTGACTGTACCCAACGCCCGGGACTCATGCCGTGGATCGGCGAGCATGAATTCCACATCATCCGTCCCGATCGTGAGGATGAACATCAGCGGGGAATTGTCTTTCTTCCCTCGATCCGCCCCTTTTTGATAATCATCGAGAACCGAAGTCGAGAAGTATCCCTTCATCGTTTCGGTAAACTGCACACCGGCTTTGCGGGCAGCCGGTGGCGGCGGGGCTGGCAGTGCGACGGTCTTGTAATCAATTTTCCAACCATGATCTTCCGCCATCAGGGCGCAGTTTCTCTCTGCAATTGCCGAAATCGTGAGCAGAGGATTGATACCGAGGGAGCGGGGAATAATGGAACCATCCGACACAAACAGTCCTTCATGAATTCCGGTTCCCGATGTTCCACTGAAGACCTGACCTTTGTGATTCACCACTCCAGCGCCGGCAGACTCTGCCATGACGCATCCGCCGAGAGGGTGAACCGTGGTCAGATTCTGATTCAGTAGTTTGCTCCAGGCTGGATTCGGAACGAATGAGCCGCCGATGGGTTTGGTCAAATCGAGCAACCGTTGATTGATCGTTCCGAAAATAGGCTGTGAACCTACTCCTGGCCAGTCAACACGGACCCGGTCGTTTTCCAGATGCATGCGCCCTTCGCCATTGTCGTGAGCCATGACAAGGTAGGTCTGTGTATTTCGCGTTGCGCCGTGATACGGGCCTGCGAACAATGTCTCCGCTTCGCGCAGTTTTGCGGCAATTTCGTCTTCAGGCTTTGTGTTGGTGTCTTTTCCCGAAGTCAGGGCGGTAGTCGACAACAGCAGCGGCATCATGCCGGCGAGGGCGCCGGGTATGGTGCCTTCTTCAATGGACATGCCGTCATTGAGATTGGGAGTGTTCCTGAGGTCCACAATGCCCGTAATACACGGACCTACAGGAGCCCGCCCTTTCGGGTCATTTGCGCCGAAACCAAATCCATTGATGTCGTGATTGCTGTTGTAGCTGAAACCCAGCACATCGCCATTTCCGGTGAAGTGAAGACCCAGTTGATCCGACAGGGCAAGTCCGGCGGCCCTGGACCGAAGCAGAATCGTAGTGGATCCCAGCGTTCCGGCAGCGAGAACAACATTGTCCGCAGTAACGAACATCAGGGGAGCCGAAAATTTCTCCTGCCCCGATTCAACTATCCGGTAATGCACGAACCATTTGTTGTCGCGGCGTTCCAGATGATGAACGCTGACTTCGGTGAAGATTTGGGCGCCGTGATTGCGCGCATCGGGCAGGTAGTTCATGAGCACGGTGTTTTTTGCGCCGTAGTTGCATCCGGTGATGCAGTCTCCGCATCCAATACATGCGTTCTGTTCCACTCCGGCGGCGTTGGGCCCGTCTTTGAACGTCACGTTGATGGGCAGCTTATAGAAATTGCCGTTGATATTCTTCGCAGCAGCTTCCAGTTCTTCGAGTTTGTGAATCGGAGGGAAGTGGTCGGGATACGTTGCCGGCTGCAGCATGCTCGTTGCCCGTGTGTACCCCTCTTCAAGTCGGGTGGTGCGATCCTGGAGAAGCGCTGCAGGCCATCGTGGATCGTCGAACACGCGCGGATCGGGATGCACCGCAACGCCGGCGTTGATGAGTGACGTTCCCCCAAGTCCGCATCCCACCAGAACGTTGATGTCCTTGTTGACGTGAACATCGAGAAGCGCCGCTTCCGAGCCCAGGTGTGTTGCCGGAAGATCGATCTGAGTCTCCCGGGTAACTTCAGCCATGGTGTTTGGATACTCGCCGGGAATATACTCGCGGCCGCGCTCCAGCACACAAACAGACTGGCCTGCGCGCGCAATGCGCGAGGCCGTAATTCCTCCGCCGTAACCGGAACCGACAACAATCGCCGTGTAGTGGGGCTTGATCTGCTGAACAGGAGAAGACAGTCGTTGCATGGATTGTTCCTCCGAGATTTTGAAACTGGAATGAGATAAATTGTGAAGTTTGGAGAGTATGCCTCTGGAGTCGGGGAAGTCAATCCGGTGTGAGCGTCCTCAATGTCAACTGTGCGTTGACTGTTGACCGATGTCTAATGTAGTTGGTGCGATTACCCCAATGGCGAATGCCCAAAGTGAAGTGTAGACAAGAATTCCCCCGGCGCTTCGTCTAGGCCAGCAATAGTCTGGGCTAAATCGGGACCTTCAAGATATTCCGAAAACAAAACTGCGCCGCCAAACGAGGAAACTACAATATTGAATTTCTGCTAATAGGGCCTAATAATGAGGTGTTTTCTAAGAAAAGCTATCGACAGTTCGTTAGGGTACTGAAAGCGACATTGCAGATTTTGATCATGCTGCAACTCGGGCTTAGAATGCTTGCCATCGAGGTCCATTAATGCGAATCATCGTTCGGCCTCTTGTGATTTTGACACTGGCAATGTTTTTGGTCGCTCCGCTCACGGCCCAACATTCGTTCAGTACGGTTTACGACTCAGCGCAGCCACTTTCGGTGACCGGCACAATAGTGAATGTCGATTGGGTAACACCCAACGTCTTCATTCACGTCAAAGTGGAAAACAAAGTTACAGGTCGAATCGAGGTCTGGGCTTTTGAGACGGCACCTCCGCAAGGTTTGATGAATGGGTTTGGTCTGACTAAGGAAATGTTCAAAGAAGGGCAATCAATCACAATCGCAGGCTTCCCTTGCAAGCAGGGCGTGGATCTGGCCGGCTTGGTGAAGAACGCTGAGCTTTCGGCGCGAGTGAGGGCCGAGACACCTGCTTTCGCGGCACGATTGGAGTTTTCTGATGGCCGAAAATTTGTAGTCGGGTCTCCGGAACCGCTCAGCACTGGAAAGTGAAATCGTTTTTATTGTGAGACGCAACATTCAGCAGGCAGAGTTTCTCAAACACACCGAAATGGTCTCTATTCTGAGCGGAACATGATTGCCGTTATCTTATCGCTGATGCTGGCGGGTCAGGGTATTCCCCTTTCTGGGCCGCAGACCGGAACAGTCACCGGCATCCTGAAGGATAGTCTCGGACGGCCCGTCCCGGGCGTTCGAGTCACCGCTCTGACGAAGCCGGACTCTGTATCGGATCTCGCATCGGTTTCGGCGATGTCCGGTATCGCCCAAACGGATGCAGAAGGGAAATTCAGGCTCGAAGGTATTCCCCCGGGCGGGTACTTCATTGCTGCGGGTCGTTTGGATGTTCAGACCTTCTATCCGGGGACTCCCGATGTGGTGGACGCGAAGGAAGTGAACGTGATTGCCGGGGCTACGGTGTCTGGCGTTGATTTCGCGATGAGCGATGTCAGCTACGGCAGAGCGGGGGTGGCAGGTACGCTGGCAGTACCAATTCAGGTAAGTATCAACGGAGGCGGTCCTATCCCCGTCTCCGGGAATGGAGCGCTGACGTTCCTGCGGCTGGAAGGCATCAACGGAGCTACGAGCACGATAAGCGCTTTGCTTACGCGTAATGTCGTGAATATTCCTGGGCCGCAGGTGTCGGCTTATCGGGTGACGATTGAAAACCTGCCGGAAAATTACTCGGTAACGTCGATGACTTACGGCACTACGAATCTGGTCACGGACCCGTTTCGGCTAAGGCCTTCAGAATTTCCGGCGGCCCCCAGGGGAAATCAAATTGAACCATTGGTCATTATTAAATCACCGGATGGATCAATCCGATACTTTACGACTGCAAACCTCCCTGTTGCTGGATTTCCTATCCTGCAGTTGCCACAGGACGTCACTGCGGTTCGAACTTTACTGGCAGGTACTGGTCCGGGGTTGAGGCAACCCGTCATCGTCGTCGATGAGGATGGTGCCGCATCATTGGTGACTCCCGCCTCGCCGGCTCCTCCACCTTCGGCTGCCTCTCTACCGAGGTCCGTCATTTCGATAACACTGGGCAAGGTTGCTGCGAAATCCAGGAACGGGGTTCGGGTTTCCGGGAAGGTCAATGCAAGCGGCGCCAGATCGGTTCATCTTTCAGACATTCCGGGAACGGTATATGCGGATGGGACGTTCGAGGTTTTTGGCGTTCCCCCCGGACTGCACACTGTTGTGACTCGGAATAATCCAGGCGGGTCAAGTGCGATGGCAGCATCCATCATTGTTGGTGAGCGGGACCTCGACGGTATTGTTCTCACTGAGACACCACTGATTCCCCGTCTGACATCGGGATTATCGGCTGAAGCTCACGATCCGGGTCCGGTGCCACTGGCGCGGATCAGCGGGACGATCACAGAAGAACAATCGCACCAGCCGCTGCCCATAAAAGAGCTGCAACTGAAGGTGGAAGGGTCTCCTGGATTGACGATTCCGGTGGATAACAAGGGGCATTTTGAAACGCCTCCGCTCCTGCCGGGCTTCTATAGGTTCGAAGCGCCGCTGTTTGGGCACACAACGATTCGTGAAGAAGTGGAAATCCGGGATAAGAACGTCACTATCGAACTCCACTCAAGTGTTATGTAAGAACCGGGCAATTGACACGTTGGGCGCAGGTCTGGGCCAATAAAACATTTGGGTCGAAATTAGAGCACCCTCTACAATCGCGAGATTCCATATGAGCGCATTTCCAGTTGGAATGATCTGAGTTCAACTTTCCTGTCTGTTTCCTGGCCTCGACGGGTTGAGCGCGTGGCTGAAGCGGCATTGCGGTCACGGCAGCATCGTGTAGTCTGCGAATTCTAACGCCTCGTTTGCGATGCGGGCATATCTCAAGTTCCGAATGGATGCTACTGCCGCTGAGTGCGGGAGATTACAATGGTTTAGTGCGCAAGTCCCTGAACCTCATGACGGACTCCCAACTCCTGGACGTGCGGCTGCGCGATCTCAAGCTGAATATTGTGGGGACGCCGCTGGAGAAGCGAGTGTGGAGGCTCTATCAGGAACTCGACGCTAAATCGCTCGCCTTTAGACCTCACGTGTGGCTTGCCGAAGAGTGGTTCACACCGGACGACGTTGCGGGATTCGGTATCCCTTTCTACCTGGCTCATCCTCGTCTGATGCGGCTCGAGCGGCAGCAGATGCTGGAAGTTGAAGGCGCGAGTGAAGCCGAATGCATGAGACTGCTGCGCCATGAGACTGGACATGCTCTCAGCAATGCCTACCGACTTCATGCCCGTCGGAGTTGGCGCGCGATGTTCGGTTCGTTTCACGCCCACTATCCCGATTTTTATCGCCCTCGGCCCAACAGCCGCGATTACGTTCTGCATCTGGATGCCTGGTACGCCCAGGCGCATCCGGCTGAGGATTTTGCCGAGACGTTTGCGGTCTGGCTCGCAACAGGGACTCGCTGGCGCAGGGACTACGAGGGATGGCGCGGCGCCACGCGAAAGCTTGAATATGTCGATGCGCTGATGCAGGAATTGGTCCTTAAGCCGCCGACATGTCGCTCGCAACGGAAAGTCGATCCGCTGTCGTCGCTGAAAACCACGTTACGTGAGCATTATCAAGCCAAACGGGCCCACTATATGATCGCCCTGCCTGCATCTTACGAACGCTTACTGTATCGGCTTTTCTCGGATGAACCGCGCTACCGATCATATTCGGACGCTGCTCAGTTTCTGCGCCATCGACGTAAGGACATTTCTCAGGTTGTAGCAAAGGGAACCGGAGTACACCAGTACTCGATCAACCACATCATGAAGCAGATCATCGTCAGGTGCCGCCAGTTAAGGCTTCATTTAACGATGCCAGAGAAGCAGACGACCTATCTCACGATCGCCACAGTGACCACGAAAGTGGTTCAGACAATGAGGTCGGGCTATCACCGAATTCCATTATGAAATTCAAACCGAAGACAAAGCTCCGGATTGCGGCGTTAATGACCCACG
Organism: Terriglobia bacterium; assembly: GCA_041481485.1. Taxonomy (GTDB): domain Bacteria; phylum Acidobacteriota; class Terriglobia; order 20CM-2-55-15; family 20CM-2-55-15; genus JBGPBY01. Next base: position 6,339 of record JBGPBY010000110.1, on the reverse strand, counting down.
CCCTGATACCGCCGGAAAGTCTTGAGCCTGGAGTCGAAATCGAAAAGCAGCCGTGGAGAACGGAATACGACGTCGTCACGACCCTGAAATCCATGGGGCATGAGGTCCAAATCGTGGGGCTGCAAAGCGACCTTGCCGTCATCGGCACTGCTCTCGCCGAATTCAAGCCTCAGGTTGCGTTCAACCTTCTGGAAGAGTTCGACGGGCACGCACTGTTTGATCAACATGTCGTCAGCTATCTGGAGCTGTTGAAACAACCCTACACCGGGTGCAACCCTCGAGGCTTGACAATCTCTCACGACAAGGCGCTCACCAAGAAAATCCTCTCCTACCATCGCATCCCCGTGCCGGGCTTCGCCGTTTTTCACATTGGACATAAGGTGGTGCGCCCCGTTCGACTGAAGTTTCCGCTGCTCGTCAAATCGGTTATCGAGGAAGGCTCCGTGGGAATATCGCAGGCGTCCGTCGTTAACGATGATGCGAAGCTCGCCGAAAGAGTGGAGTTCATCCATCGGACCACCGAGAGCCATGCCATCGCGGAGCAGTACATAGAAGGACGTGAAATCTACGTTGGCGTGATCGGAAACAGGCGACTCCAGTGCTACACGCCATGGGAGCTGGTCATCAACAATCTTCCGGAAGGTTCACTGAACATCGCGACCGGAAGGCTCAAGTGGAATCCGAACTATCAAAAGAAGGTTGGGCTCGTGACCAGGCGCGCGGATCTGCACGATGAGTTACGGCGCAAGGTGGAGTCGCTGTCGAAACGCATATACAGGCATCTGGGCCTGAGCGGCTATGCGCGTATGGATTACCGCCTTTCGCCCGACGGGGAATTCTATCTTCTGGAAGCGAACCCCAACCCTCAAATAGCAAAAAACGAAGACTTCGCGGATTCCGCCGCCCACTGCGGTCTTAGCTACGGCCAACTCCTTCAGAAGATCATCACCCTCGGACTCAGTTACAACTCTACGGGACATCCTGGGTGACGGGGTGGCGTCGCGGAAAGTAATTGGGTCGAGGAACCTTCTGCAAATCGTGGTTTATCATGCGAGGATCTTACATGCGTCCCATGTGTTACCAGTGCTTCTGGCCGAAGGCGATTTGCTGGTGTACCTCAATCCGGCCGATGGAGACACGGACGAAGTTCCTTTTGCTGATGCACCCGAAGGAGTTCAAACAGGAGAAGGCCGGGACCGGCCGGCTCACACATCTGTGTCTTGCCAATAGCGAGATTCACATGGGCGTAGGTTTCGACGATGACGTTGAGGTTCAGCGCTTGATTAACGATCCTGGTTACTTTCCCGTGCTTGCCTACCCGGGTCCCAAGGCGCGCAATCTCTCAACAGGCGATCTTGTGGCAAGCGACTTGGGCGATCGCCAGTTGCTCATTCTGTTGCTCGACGCAACATGGATCGCCGCCCGAAAGATGCTTCGCGTCAGTCCAAGCTTGCAGCGCCTGCCAAGAGTAATGTTCAACGCGGGTACTCCTAGCCGCTTTGTGATCAAGCAGCAGCCTCAGGTCGGCTGCCTCTCTACGCTCGAAACGACGCACGAGTTGATGATTGCCCTGGAGCGTTCAGGCCTGGATCGCTACCAGAACCCGACTCAGCTGCTCGGGCTGTTTGACCGGATGCAGGAGTTTCAAATCCGTTGCGCCGCCGATCCTGCGCGCGGAGGATATCGACATCAGCCCTACGGCAAGCCGGCGGACCGTGTCGCGACAACCGGCCACCGGGGAAGGCGCCGAAGTAAGTATTTGCCATCGCTGTTGAATTCCGGCAGCTGATCCGATAATGGTTTCGCAAGCGTTAGGTGGACTCGTGTGGTTCTGTACCCAGGACCCCATCAGATTTCAGGAATTATCCCGGTGCTGTCGGCGAACTTATTCTGTTCGATCCCGGCCTTATTCAGCAGCGTCAGGTGCACATTCGCAAGCGGTGTCCTCTGTAACGGAGCGATGTGCTGGCCGCCCAGCTTCATTTTGCCGTTGCCGCCGCCGACGATGACGGTCGGAAGTGGCCAGTTGTTGTGATTGTCACTATTGCCCATGTTCGATCCGTAAAGGAAGATCGAATGATCGAGCAGCGTGCCATCGCCGTCCGAACTGGCCGCCATCTTCTGCAGAAACTCGGCAAACTTCTCCATGTGCCATGTTTGAATCTTCACCAGCTTGTTGATCTTGTCCGGGTCGTTGGCATGGTGCGATAACGGGTGGAAGGGCTCGGGAACTCCAATAAAGGGATACTGTCTGGTGCTGCCTTCCGCAACCATGAAGTACGAGGCGACGCGCGTGATGTCCCCCTGAAATGCGATAGCGATCAGATCGAATATCAGCTTCACTTGCTCATCGAATGCTTCCAACGGGCCCCGAGGCATGTCGGGGATCCTGGTGTTGCTGGCCGCAAGATTCTCTGCGAAGTTCTTTGCGTCAGCTTCCCGGGCCTGGATCTGTAACTCAACCGTCCGTACGCTTTCGAGATATTTTTCCAGAACGGCTTTGTCGCCCGCACCAAGCCCGCCTTGCAATGCCCTGGTCTCGCTCATGATGAGATCGACAAGGCTGTTCGTCTCCTGAAGTTGGGCGAGGTTTTGAGTCGCATAGTGCTCCCCAAACAGGAGCAGAAAGATCTTGCGCGGGTTGAATTCCATCTCAAGCGGCGTGTTGGCGTCGCGAAACGACACCGTCCTTCCGGTGTTTACGCCATTGCCGCCCCTCTGCGTTATCGTGGATTCCGAGGCTACTTCAAGGGACGGCAGCCGCGTATTGTGAGCGATCTTATTCACGATGATCTGATCAATTGTCGTGGATGGAGGATTGCTGCAATTCAGCCAGGTGCCGGGATTTTTTGTGTGGACCGATCCCGCACTGGCCGCATTCTGCAGATTTCCGATTGTCGAGACATACTTCTTGAAAGGCTCCAGCGGTTGCGTGATGGTGTTCAGCTTGAAACTGGCGCCGGAACCAGTCGGCGTCCACCGGTCCCCGGCGGCGCCGAACGTCGTGTTGCCTTGAATGGCGCCATGAGGAATATAGAAAAAGCCTGCGCGCAACTTTGGCGCCGCCGTGGTCTGCGACAAGGCCGTGGCAGCAGGAACCATGGCTTCCAGAAACGGCAGCGCCAATGTAACTCCGGCACCCTTCAACACTGTTCTGCGGGAGAGATGCTTTTTGGTGATGAACATGGCTTGCCTTTCTGTACTGGACGAATTCCGCGGAAATTGCCCCGGCATATGCTCCGCGCTTCTCTGGAATCCTTTCTGGCATACTAACCCCATCCGTCAAAACAGCTGATAGGAATTTAGTCCGGACACCCGTCCAGCTGGGCTAAACTTTGCTCACAGATTTGATGACACAAGGTCAAAGCCAAACCGTGATCGCCAGAACACTCCTTTTCCTGGTTCTGACTGCAGTTCTTACCGGGTCCGCAGTCGCGCAGGTTCCCGGCAGGGAACTTCTCAGGGCAGCTCAGGATAGCAAGTTCAGCAACGTCATCAAGCTTGTTCGATCCGGTGTTGATCCGTCACAGCAGGATTTGCTGGGCAAGAATGCACTGATGTTGATCCTGGAAGCAGGTCACCCTGATCTGGCAATTTCTTTCGTCAATGAACTCAAAGCCCGCTTGAAATCTCCGGATTCGAAATCGGAACCCTGGCGTGAAATTCAGTCCGATTGGGTTTTTGCCGCTGCTCGCAAGGTTCAAACCTTGAATGCTTCGGATTCGCAGGGTCGAACGCCGCTGATGATTGCAGCTGCGAATGGATATGCCGAAGTAGTCAGAATGCTCATCGCCGACGGAGCAGAGGTGGACACTCACAATCGTGAGGGGAAAACTGCCGCAATGATTGCGGAACAGGCCGGTCATCCTGAAATCGTCGCGATTCTTTCGCTGAAGTCTCGCTGATTCTTTACTCAGGCTTGGCGGGAGCAGTTCTCACGCCTAAACTGGTTACACGTATTGGAATGGTTCGAGCGAATGTTGTAACGAAGCTCCGGTCATTGAAGTGAGGCAAAAAATGCGGCTTCTGGGCTTACTCCTTGTCATAGCCATCAGTGTGAATAGTGCATCGGCACAGAAGGTTCCTGAAGAGCTTCATTCTCTGGACGTCCAGGTCTTTGGCGCCGATGAATCGGTAGTCCAGTCGCTCACTCAGGCTGACTTTTCGCTTTACGAAAACGGACAACCTTTAGAGATTCGCGGTTTCGAAACTGTCGGTACTCCATTCAGCATTCTGCTGCTGGTGGACCGAAGCAGGGCGATGGAGAATGACTGGGTTTTTCTTGAACCCGCGATTCAACGTTTCCTGTCCGGGTTGCGGCCGCAGGATCGAGTTGCTATCGCGGCGTTCAACGATAAGCCGGATATGCTCATGGAGTGGCGGAGTGTACGCGAAGGCAGGCAAATTCAAGTGGACTTGCGTCCCGATCGCGTCCGGCCCGGAGGGGCATCAGTCATAACCCTTACTCCACCCAGCGATGGCCTCCCTGAAATTACGAGATCCGTAAGCTACAGCGTCAAACCTGTTGAAACGGATTTTTATGGTGCTTTGAGCTGGGCCGAAAAACAATTCCAGGGAATTCGATCCCGAAAGGGGATTATCGTTTTCAGCAGCGGCATTCAGCCGCTACCGCCCACGAAGCAATTTCATATATTGAATTCGGCGGACGATCGGGATTTCCAGAAAATCCTGCGGACCATATCCCAAGGCGAAGTTCCGCTTTATTTTTTGACGCTCGATACGGATTTGAACCCCCGCCGCAGCTTTGCGACTCTCGATTTTTGGAATCCTCAGCAAATGCGATCCCGTCTGCAGCAGCTTGGCGAGGCCTCGGGAGGAAGCGATGCCTATCCGAGGAATCCGGATGAGGTGGCGTCACTCTACGAACAGATCGCCAGGGAGTTGGGAACGGCGTACACACTGACGTTTGAAGCTGCTCGAAAGGATTCCCGCATCGAAGTGCGAGTGCGCGGCAATCTTCGTGTGCGGAAAGCGTCCCCACTTTCGACTCCCGCTAAAACCACGGTGGAATGACTCGAGTTTCGACATGCTCCGCGGTTCGCGCGCGGATATGCACCGGAGTTCCGCGGCCTTTATAGAGACGTAGAAATTCCGGATCGCGCCAGGCATCATCTTCGGTGTTTTCCCATGCATACAATGTATAGTCGCCTGGAGGAATTTGGATCATTCGGAAATTGCCGACTGGGCCGGTCCACGCCACTTTGAAGCGATCGGCGCGATTGGGGCGTGCGTCCGCCGGGACGAGAATTACTCGGATGTTGTCCATCGGTTTTGATCGTTCATCGGCGACGCGGCCATCCAGACTACCTGCGTCTCTACCAAGTTCAATTTCCAAAATCCCCGCTGGCGGCATGTCCAACTGGAGGTCATCACGAAACACATCTCGACTTCCCATCCGAATGGATTTTACGTAAAACTCTTCCAGCGAAGTTTTCACCTCGACGGTGTAGTGCCACGATGCCACACCCGCGAGATTGACGCGGCCATCGGAATCGCTGGTAGCTGCTGCAGCAGGCAGCGCCACAGCCGATCGAATGAATCCGTCATTCAAAACGCCAGGAGCCTGGAAGTCTCGAAGATCACGTTTGAGATCTGGTTGGGTGGGTGGAGGCAAAATGCCAGGTTCCGATGGCGGATTGGGCCGCAATGTGACGAAGACATTTGAAATCGCGGATCGCGCATCCGCTTCCGAAGACCCGCTGAAAATCCGGCCGGTTACACGGAATCCGCTGCTAACTCGTACACTAATGTTGTCGATAGGATCCTTCCCGACTTCGATTGCGGTTCTGCCGAAGTATGTCTGGCCAGCTTCGTTGGCAAATGCGACCAGGAAATACGAGCCTGGTATTGCACCGTATTCAAAGGCGCCCTTTTGTAGAGAAATGTTTCGAGTACGGCGAGAATCCGGAGGCGCATCGCGCGGGACGATCATCAATTGCGCCGATGAAACCCGCATCCCCGTTGCGTCGTCGATCACCGTGCCGCGAATTCTCCGATAGCTCACGGGAGAGATCTGGATATCCACGTTGTTTTTCGTACTTCCGGCAAGAAGATCCAATCTGGCCGCCGACCACGGATCCGTGGTCCCGGGAAAGTACGTTGATGCGTAGTAGTCGGAAAATCCATAATCTTGCAGCTGAGTTGGTAATCCCTTCGAATATTGGGGAATAAAAGTGTCTGCAATGCCCGGTTTTCCGGCGACATTCACATAGTATTGTCCCGGCGGGAGGCCGGTGATCTGGTATTCGCCGCGGCTGTTGGTTTGAGCGACTCGCCATACATTGGGAAGCGTGCCACTCGTCCTGAATTCGATTGCTT
>JBGPBY010000109.1:0-17090 GCA_041481485.1 Terriglobia bacterium | reverse complement strand
ACCGCTCTTTTCAGTCTGGGCCTGCAGGATTTTGAAAATCAATTCCTGCTTCCGCATTCCTGAGGCGCCCTGGATGTTCAGATCCTTGGCAACCTGGGTCAGGGCAGCGATGTTCATTTCCTTCAACTGCGCGATGTCCATGGTGACTCCGCCTTCGGGACGATCAGGGGCAACGAATTTTTTGCTCATAGGTGGGTTTTTGCTCACTGTGTGGGATTGCGGTCAATGACGTCGTGGATTTTTTTCAGGATTGCTTCCTTACCAAATCCCGTAGTCGCCGAACAAGCAATGATCTCCTTTGTTTGTAGTGTTTCGGCGCACGTCCTAAGCGCCTTACTCAGTTCGTTTCGTGAAATTTTGTCGCACTTCGTCAACGCGACCAGACTCGGAATTCCGAAGTGATCCAACCATTCCTTCATGACCTGATCGGACTGCATCGGCGGGACTCTGGAATCCACCAGAAGGATCGCCAGCTTCAGCGGCTCGCGATTTCGGAGATATCCTTCGACCATTTCCCCCCAGGCTTCCCGAATGCCTTTGGGAACCTTCGCGAATCCATAACCCGGAAGATCGACATAATACGTTGTTTCGTCAATCAGAAAAAAGTTGATCAGCTGCGTACGTCCGGGCGAAGAACTTGTTCGAGCCAGCCCGCGTGAATTCGTCAGCACATTCAGTAAACTGGATTTGCCACTGTTGGAACGGCCGCAAAACGCGATTTCTGGTTTACGATCCCTGGGAAAGTCACTCGCTTGCTTTGCGCTCTTGACGAATCGGGCAGAACTTTTTCTCACGATCTGAATCGCAAGGCTTCTTTCATTCTACCAACGGGACAAGCTAAAGTTCCACAAAAGTTTCAATGCATCACCGGTCCCTGCGGGAGATCGGTTGCGACCTCGGCAACACGCTCTCCAGACTGAAATTCACCAATGGGTTCCGTCTCTTCCGGCAGAGGAGACAGTGGCCGTGTGAGCGCAATCTTCAGAACTTCGTCCATGTTTTCAACGCAGTGGACCGTAAAGTCGCCGCGTATATCCGCAGGAATATCGGCGAGGTCCTTCTGGTTGTCTGCAGGAATGATGATTCTCCGGATTCCCATGCGGTGCGCCGCCAGCATTTTCTCTTTCAGGCCGCCGATGGGAAGCACTTTTCCGCGAAGTGTGATTTCGCCGGTCATTGCGACATCTCCGTACACTGGAATTCGGGTGAGTACGCTCACCAGCGAAGTCGCCATGGTAATTCCTGCGGACGGTCCATCCTTGGGAATCGCTCCTTCCGGAACATGGATGTGAATATCCAGCTTGCGATAAAAGTCCTTCGGGATTCCAAATGCCGCCGCCTTCGACCGCACATAGCTGAATGCGGCCTGAGCCGACTCCTGCATGACGTCGCCGAGTTTGCCCGTCAGCGCCAGCGTGCCTTTTCCGGACATCGTCGTGGCCTCGGTGGTGAGAATCTCTCCACCGACTTCCGTCCAGGCCAATCCGGTAACCAGCCCAATTTCATTTTCCTTCTCCCGCCGATTTCTCCGATATTTCGCAATTCCCAGATAGTCGCCGATGTTCCCGGAGCCCAGTGTCACCAGACCGTGAGCCGCATCCTTCAACACCGTGCGGGCAACCTTCCGGCAAATCGATGAGATTTCCCTCTCCAGATTGCGCACCCCCGCCTCGCGGGTGAAATCGTTGATGACTGCGCGGATTCCATCATCGGAAAACTCCAGGTTTTCCGGTTTCAGCCCGTTGGCTTCGGTCTGTTTGGGAATCAGAAATCGTTTGGCGATAACCGCCTTTTCCTGCTCGGTGTATCCCGGCAGGCGTAGCACTTCCATGCGGTCCTGAAGCGGCTGCGCAATGGGATGAAGTACATTCGCTGTTGCGATAAACATTACCTGGGACAGGTCATACTCCACATCCAGGTAGTGGTCCTGGAAAGTCGAATTCTGTTCCGGGTCGAGTACTTCCAGAAGCGCCGCGGATGGATCGCCTCGAAAATCCATGCTCATCTTGTCGACTTCGTCGAGCAGGAACACCGGATTCACCGTTCCGGCTTTCTTCAGCATCTGGATGATCTGGCCGGGAAGCGCCCCGATGTACGTCCGGCGATGGCCGCGGATCTCCGCCTCATCCCGCACTCCACCCAACGCCAGGCGCACGAATTTGCGTCCGGTGGCGCGGGCGATCGACATGCCCAGCGACGTTTTTCCCACACCCGGAGGTCCGGCAAAGCAGAGAATCGATCCTTTGGGTTTCTTTACCAGCTGCCGCACGGCGAGGAATTCAAGAATCCGATCCTTGACTTTCTCGAGTCCGTAATGATCCTCGTTCAGTATTTTTTCGGCGCGATCGATGTCACGGATCTCTTTGGACTTCTTTTTCCACGGCACCGAGAGCAGCCAATCCAGATAGTTGCGAGATACCGACGATTCGGCCGACATCGGCGGCATCATTTCGAGCCGGCGCAGCTCCTGAAGCGCCTTTTCGTTGGCGTCTTTGGGCATCGATGCGGCTTCGATTTTTCTCCGCAGCTCGTCGATTTCGGACTTCTCGTCCTTTTTCCCTAGTTCCTTGTGAATGGCCTTGATCTTTTCGTTGAGGTAGTACTCTTTCTGGGCGCGCTCCATCTGCCGCTTTACGCGATTCTGGACGGAACGATCCACCTGAAGTTTATCGATCTCGATTTCCAGAATGTCGATGAGCTTCTTGCAGCGCTCGACCGGATTGAAGATCTCAACGAGAGCCTGCTTTTCCTCGATGGGAAGAACCAGATTGGCGGAAATCACATCGGCGATGCGGCCGATATCATCGGACCGGATCGCATTCATAAGTTGATCGGCATTCACGTTCTGGCTGAGCTTGACGTACTGCTCAAATTGCTGGGTGACTCGTGTGGACAGTGTGTCGTAGCCGGTCACGACCTGATTTCGAAATGGCGAGAGGCGCAGCGTGGCGAGGATATACCCTTCCTCGTCGTTCATGTGGAGAATGCGGGCGCGCTCGATGCCTTCCACAAGGACCTTGGTGTTTCCATCCGGCAGCTTCAGACTTTGAACGACGTTGGCAATGGTGCCGACAGGGAAAATTTCCCCCGGTTTGGGATTATCGACGGATGCGTCGTGCTGGGTCGCCAGAAAGATGCGCTTGTCGCCGCGCAAAGCGGTCTCGAGAGCGGCGACTGAGGATTCGCGGCCAATCACAAACGGCACCATCATGAACGGGAAGATCACGACGTCTCGAATGGGAACCATCGGAAGCCGAATCTGCTCGTACTTTTCGCGGGTGCTCATCTAATTCTTCTAGTCTCTCCTGCTAACCGGCTTTTTCAAACGGCAGGTGCGCTTCCTTGCTGGTCACCATTTCTTTGTTGATCGTCAGTTCCTTCGGTTCGCGCTGCTGCGGCAGGTGGTACATCAGCTCCAGCATCAATTCTTCGAGGATAATACGAAGGCCGCGCGCGCCCACATTTCTGCGGATGGCGCCGTCGGCAATGGCCTCGAGCGCTTCATCGTCGAATTTGAGTTTGACGTTTTCGTATTCGAAGAGCTTTTGATACTGCTTGACGAGGGCGTTCTTGGGCTTCGTGAGAATTTCCACCAGAGTTTTCTGATCAAGATCGTGCAGCGTCGCCACAACGGGTACGCGGCCGACAAACTCGGGAATCATGCCGTACTTGATCAGATCCTCCGGTTCGAGCTGCTCCAGGAGTTCGGAGCGGACATTCTTGCTCTTGGAGCGAACTTCTCCCTGGAAACCCATGGAACTCCGTACCGCCAGACGGCGTTCGACCATTTTGTCGAGTCCGACAAAAGCGCCTCCGCAGATAAAGAGGATGTTGGTGGTGTCGACCTGAGTGAATTCCTGATGAGGGTGCTTGCGCCCGCCCTGTGGCGGAACGTTCGCCACCGTGCCTTCCAGCATCTTGAGCAAGGCTTGCTGCACGCCTTCGCCGGAAACGTCACGAGTAATCGAAGGGTTCTCGTCCTTCCGGCCGATCTTGTCGATCTCATCGATATAGATGATGCCGGTTTGAGCGCGTTCGATGTCGCCATTGGCATTCTGTATCAGGCGCAGAATAATGTTTTCGACGTCTTCACCGACATACCCTGCTTCGGTCAGCGTGGTTGCATCGACAATGGCAAAAGGGACACTCAGGAGCCGTGCCAGAGTTTGTGCCAGAAGAGTTTTTCCGGTGCCGGTAGGACCAATCAGCAGGATGTTGGATTTCTGCAGCTCGACATCCGACTTCTTGCGGGACATTTCGATGCGCTTGTAGTGATTGTAAACAGCAACGGCGAGCTTCTTCTTCGAGCGTTCCTGGCCGACGACGTACTGATCGAGGAATGATTTGATCTCCAGCGGCTTCGGAAGGTGGACGCTGCGCGCAGGCACATCATAGTTCTGGTCTTCATCGATGATTTCCTGGCAGACGCCGACGCATTTATCGCAGATAAAGACGGATTTTCCGGCGATCAGTTTCTTGACTTCGTTCTGACTTGCATCGCAGAACGAACATCGCAGAGTCTCATCGGAGTTTTTCTTAATCATGGGCGTTTTGAAATGACCTCATCAATTATCCCGTAATCTTTCGACTGGTCCGCCGTCATTATGTAGTCGCGTTCCACGTCTTTTTCAATTCGTTCCAACGGCTGCCCAGCATGGGATGCGAGAATTCTATTCAAAATGGCACGCACGCGCAGGATTTCCCGCGCATGAATGTCGATATCGGTCGCCTGTCCCTGAATTCCCCCCATCCATGGCTGATGGATCAGAACCCTGGAATGCGGAAGTGAAAACCTTTTCTTCGGCGTCCCTGCCGCAAGCAGAACAGCTGCCATGCTGGCAGCCTGTCCGACGCAGATCGTGCTCACATCATTCTTGATGAATTGAATTGTATCGTAAATCGCCAGACCTGCCGTGATCGAACCTCCCGGACTATTAATATACAGAGAGATGTCCCGTTCCGGATCTTCCGCTTCAAGAAATAGCAGCTGAGCAATGATCAGATTGGAAACATTGTCGTCAATGGGTGTGCCAATAAAAATGATGCTGTCTCGAAGAAGTCTCGAATAAATATCGTAGGCGCGTTCGCCTCGGTTGGTCTGTTCGACCACCATCGGGATCAGGGTCATGTATTCCTCGCAATCATCTAATCTAATTCTTAGTCCTGCGCGCGCCCGGGTCAATAGAGACTATTAATCTTCGGATGCGTGCTGAATTCGGGCATGTTCCTGTAAAAAGTCCAGTGTTTTCTTGTTCAGGATTTGATCGCGCAGGCGGGCGAGCCCGGAATCGCGGCCAAGTACTTCGCGGATTTTTTCGGTGGGCTTGCTGGCATCGGAGGCAATTCGCTCAATTTCCGCCTCCACTTCCTCGTCTTTGACTTCGATATTCTCTTTATCTGCAACGTACTGAAGGATCAGCGAACCGCGAACGTCCCGCACAGACTGCTTGCGCTGATCTTCACGGATTTTCCCCCAGTCCACATCCAGACGCTGCGGGTTGACGCCCTGGCGTGACAATTCGCGCACCATCCGCTGCATGCGAATCTGAATCTGGCGGTCCACAAGAGCGGAGGGCACTTCAAACGCATTGTTCTCTTCCAGCCATTCCAGTAGCTTTTCGCGCATCTCTTCTGCCGCATGATCGCTTTTGTGTTTTTCCATGTCGGCACGAATCTTCGTTCGCAGTTCGTCGAAGGTTTTGTAGTCTCCTATACTCTGAGCAAATTCGTCATTCAGCTCGGGAAGCTTCTTTTCCTTCAGTCCTTCCACTTTGACGTGATACTTCACCGTCTTTCCGGCAAGCCGCTTTTCCGGATAGCGGGCATCGTAGGTTACCGCGAAGTCCGTTTCGTCATTTTGCTTCAGCCCGGTCAGATTCTCCGTAAATTCCTTCAGCGTCGATGGACCACCGATTTCGACGACTGCCTTGTCGGTAACGATGGGCTGGTCTTCTTCGCCTTCGATGATGCCGTGAAATGAGATTTCAGCGAAATCCAGTTCGCGGATCGACCTGTCGTCCTCAACAGGAGTGAGCTCCGACATGTCGTCCTGAAGCTTCTTTATTGTCGCTTCGACTTCCGACTCCTCGACCACGGCCTGTTTTCTTTGAGAAGGAATGCCGATGTAATTCGATATCGCAAGGTGAGGATAAATTTCGAAAACTGCCTTGAATTTCAGGGGGGCTCCCGAACTGAAATCGATATCTTCAAAGCTGGGATCGGCGACCAGGTCCAGATTCCTTTCTTTCACGGCCTCCGAAAAGCTGCGCGGCAAAATGTGCTGCACGACTTCCGATGCGATTTCTTCCTTGTATCGCGTTTTGATGACCGCGACAGGCGCTTTGCCGGGGCGGAATCCAGGCACCTTCGCCTTGCGCGCGAATTCCTGGGCGACATGTCCGATTTCGTGATCCACGACATCCTGCGGTATTTCGAAGTCGAGCGACTTCCTGCATTCTGAAATATCGGTCAATTCAACTTTCATCCTCGTTTCAGAGTCCTCGGTTCTAAGTGTGACTATGCGAAAGGAGGGACTCGAACCCTCACGGGTTACCCCACTGGATCCTAAGTCCAGCGCGTCTGCCAATTCCGCCACTCTCGCTGCAAAATTGATTTTGCGGGCGTTAGCCGAAGGTGTCAACTACACTGCTCAGATGATGAATACAACAGACAGCGGCCTGATGTATGACGATTTGACGGAAGGAACAGGCGCTGCAGCAGCTGCGGGCAGGAAAGTTGAAGTTCACTACACCGGCTGGCTCTATGTGAACGGCAAACGCGGAAATAAATTTGACAGCTCGGTGGGACGCGGACCGTTCAGTTTCAGTCTTGGTGCCGGACAGGTGATTCGCGGCTGGGACGAGGGAGTTCAGGGGATGAAAATTGGAGGGAAACGCGAACTCATCATTCCTCCAAATCTAGGCTACGGCTCAAGAGACATTCCGGGTGTGATTCCCGCGAATTCCACACTTTGCTTCGAAGTCGAGCTTCTGGGCGTGAAGTAAGGATTTCCTTTCAGAATTGCGTTTCCCGCCAAAATGACAATTGAACAGTGAACATTGAACAATGAACATTTCTCCGGAGAAATGTTCATTGTTCAATGTTCACTGTTCAATTGTCATTTTGGGGAAAGGGGACAGAACCGGGCTACCGGTTGTGTCCCCATTTCCCCGTTTACCTTCCCGATGTCTTAGCTACTCTTTACTTCTTCTTCGCCGCATCCTTTTCGGCTTCGGCCTTGTCCTTCGCAGCCTTTGCAGCCGCCTTGTACGCCTCGTAGTTCTTCTTTCGAAGCTCGTCCGCCGCTTTCTTTTCAGCATCCTTTTCGGCTTTGGTTTTTTCCTGAACCGGTGCCGGCGCGGAAGCGGTCTCGTTATCCGCGAATGCGGCGGTTGAAATTGTCGCGGCCAATACCCCTGCCAGTGCAACGTGAACCCAACGGTTGATCATTTCGTATCTCCTGTATGTATTCGATATTGTTTCGAAATTGTTTCGAAGGCCCGCCATAACTCCGGCGGACCATTGATTATCACATGGAGTCATGAAAGCAATGGCGGTTCTTGGTGTTCTGACATATGCTGGGTGCTCTCGTGACGGTTCATTTCTAAGGCTGGCTTGATCCCCCCAGCCGGGAAGCCCTTGATATCGGAAATTATTTCGATAAGAGATCCCGGATCTCAGCGCGATACACGAGCGAGTCACCTTATGAACATTCTTCTCTATAATCCGGATAACGGCGTTACCAAGAACTTCATGCCGCATCTGTGGATGTTTCTGCTGCAGTCCCTCACTCCACCGGAACACACCGTTTTTCTTGTCGATGGTAATGCGCAGCCGCTGACCCCGCAGCAGCTGAAAGATTACATTCACGCGAATGACATTGGGCTCGTCGGAATTGGAGCCATGACCCGGATGGCTGCGAAGGCTTATGTGATGGCGGACGCCGCACGATCGGCCGGAGCCAAAGTGGTGATGGGCGGTCCCCATGTCACCGAAGTCCCCGACGAACCACTGGGACGCGGTCTCGAACCGCGGCACGCCGACGCAATTGCTCTCGGCGAAGCAGACGAGACATGGCCGCGCATTGTCGCAGATGCCGCCAGAGGGGAATTGAACGAAATTTACCGGCCCATCGATGCGGGCGGCAAAGAAGTAAAACCCTCGCTGCAAAACTATCCATCGATTGACTGGGACAAGATTGACCTTTCCCAGTTCGACCTTATTGCCAAGCTTCCATCCTGGGCCCGCTTCGCCGCGCAAAAAGCCGGACTCCCCTGGAAGGGATTGTACGTTGTGCCGATGGAGTCGGGGCGTGGCTGTCCATATGGCTGCGATTTCTGCACCGTGACCGGTTTTTTTGGAGATTCGATTCGCTTTCGTTCGAATCAAAGTGTCGTCGATGAACTCCTGGTGATCCGCAATCGGGCTAGAAGAGAAAACAGTCAGGTGGGAGTGTTTTTCATCGATGACAATTTTGCAATCAATGTGAAGCGCACCAAGTCCCTGTTGCGGGAAATCATTCAGCAGGACGCCGTTCTGCCATGGGTCGCACAGATCAGCATCAATTTACTGCGCGATACCGAACTGCTCGATTTGATTCGGGCCAGTGGCGGCCGCTGGATATTTGTCGGACTGGAATCCATTGACAGCCAAAGTCTGAAAGAGGTGAACAAGGGGTTCAACAAGCCTGGCGAATATGCGGAGATTCTTCAGCAACTGGCGGACCGGGGACTGTATGCCATTACGTCTTTTATTTTCGGAATGGATGGCGATACGCCTGGCGTCTCCACTCGAACTACCGATGTGCTCGATTCCTGGCCTCCCGGCCTCCCGGTCTTCGGACTGCTGACGCCGTATCCGGCTACTCCGCTGTATGATCGCCTTCTCGGTGAAAACCGTTTGACTCGGCCAACCCACTGGCTCGATTTCAAGCCGTTCCGCATGGCGTTTTCTCCAAAAGGAATTGCGATCGAGCAAGCCGAAGCGGAAGTCCGCCAGGCCTGGACCCATTGTTACAATGCCAGCGCCATCGCGTCGGCTCTCAATAAGATTAGTCACAGACCGTTCGGAGAACGAGCCACTCTCCTGTTCAGCAGACTGCTGTTCCGGGGGATCTACTTCCCACAAATGACGCGTGGCGATTGGCTTCGTGTGGTGTTCGCGAATCGAGGAAGCATTATCCGGATCAGTCGTGAGGCATTCGCTCTTCACCGGAAAAGAAAGCCGAAGGTTTGGGAGTCTCCTGAACTCGCAGACAACTAACCCACCGCAATTCTGGAGATAAAGGGACAGACACTTCATTATTGGCAGGGCAACCCGGGTTGCCCTGCCAATAATGAAGTGTCTGTCCCTTTATCTCCTTCCGGTCTCCTGTATCGAGTACTTTTCAGGTTACAATCGGTAGGCTCGACATATCGATCCGTCATCATAGGGAGCTGCAATGGCCAAAAGCACACGTCCTACCGCGAATAAGCGCGCACGAGAAAAAGCTCGTATCGATCGCCAGAAAGAAAAGGAGCGCCGCCGCGCAGAAGTTCGGGAAAAGAAGGCGTCCATGCCAACTCGCGAAGGTGGGGAAGATCCAGATATCGCAGGCATTGTGGCGGGTCCGCAGCCTCGTCCGGAATGGTTCGAAGACGATCAGGAAGAAGAAGAAGTGGAGCAGGAAGAAGATAAACTTTCCTGATTGTTTCAGCGCGCACCTATCGGATTCGGGACTGTAGGCGCGGTCTATGGCCGCGCAATATTCATAGGCGAGAGATTGAGCGCGGTCATACAAGATGTGAAGGAATGCAATTCCGACTGTGAGGGTAGTCGATCAAGAAATCCCTCTCCCAACGGGAGAGGGCGGCCGAAGGCCGGGTGAGGGATACCACGGTAGCGTCAAGAATTTCGTGTAAATGATCGTTCGTTGTCTTGATTTCTCTTTTCTAATATAACCGCCGTCGCGCCGGTGGTAGCGGTGGAAAACCCAGCAGGGTTTTCCAAGCAATTGAGAAAATCATCAAGAAAATGTTGCCGAAGGCGACCTTGATCGATTTCCTCATTTGCGGCCGATTCCACGGGCCGTCCCGTTTCTTTCTTTTTTGGTTCTTTTTTCTTTTTTTGAACCTCCATTCCGAATTTCCGAAAAAAGTATTGCGTCAGGATCGCGTATAAACGGCGATCGGGCATGAGGCCGACTCTCAGGCCGGCCTCGTTTTATGGTTTCGCCGTTTTAATCCTCTCCGCTTTCTCAAACCGGCAAACGGTTTTCATAGATGATGGCGAAGCGATTGAGCGCAGCCTTCCAATCTTGGACCGGCATCGTCCATTTCCTGGCGATGTTGCGCAGCGCCAGGTAAAGCAGCTTGAACACCGCCTCATCATTGGGAAACGAGCCCCGCGATTTGGTGACTTTCCGTAGCGACATGTTCAAGGACTCGATTGCATTTGTGGTGTAGATGACCCGGCGGACCTCCAGCGGATGGGCGAAGAAAGGAATTACCCTGGTCCAGTTGCTGCGCCAGGACTTTGCAATCATTGGATACTTCTCATCCCACTTCGCGGTGAACTCCGTCAGCCTTCGTTCCGCTTCCGTATCGGTGGCCGAGGTGTAGATCGTCTTCAAATCGCGGGCGACTTCCTTACGCTGCTTCCAGTTCACATAGTTCAGCGAGTGGCGTACCAGATGCACGATGCACAACTGCACGACCGTTTGAGGAAAAATACTCTCGATGGCTTCAGGAAAACCCTTCAGCCCATCCACACAGGCGATAAGTATGTCCGACACGCCTCGATTCTTCAGTTCCGTCACCACCTGCAGCCAGAATTTCGCTCCTTCTGTCTGAGCGATCCATAGGCCGAGCCCTTCTTTCAAGCCTTCCATCGTTACCCCGATCGCCAGATAGACGGCTTTGTTTTTCACGTGTCCGTTGTCCCGCACTTTGAACTGAATCGCATCCATGTACACGATCGGATAGACACTGTCCAGTTGTCGATTCTGCCATGCTTTGACTTCCTCAATCACCTCATCGGTCACGTTGGAAATCAATGCCGGAGAGACATCTACGTGATAAATCTCCTCCAGGTTTTGTTGAATCTCCCGCGTGGACATTCCCCGCGCATACAGCGAAATGATGTTTTCGTCGAAACCCGTGAAGCGTGTCTGATGCTTCTCGATGATCTGCGGCTCGAATGTCCCGTTCCGATCCCGTGGCACTTCAATTGGCATTGTGCCAAACGTTCCCTTGATCGTCTTGGCCGACGTCCCGTTCCGCGAGTTGCCCGTGTTATTTCCGGTCGCGTCGTGCTTCTCATATCCCACGTGCGCGGTCATCTCTGCGGACATCGCCCGCTCCAGCAACTGTTTGGTCAGCTGCTTCAACAGCCCGTTCTCGCCGATCAGATCTTCAGGCTTCTTGTAGCCCTTTAATAAATTGTCAATCAGCTCATTGTCTATGGTCATCTGCTCTCCATCTTCTCACCTCTATTGGTGATTCGTGGTGTGATGACCATTTACACAAAACTTTTTACACCCTCGATAGCGGTTTCTCATTGCAGAATCGCTGGATCTACCGTGCCTCCGGCACTTAATTTCTTTGCCTTAATTCTTTCCACGGGCTCACGCCCGTGGCTAACAAACTGCCGCCGCTCCGCGGCTCAATATGGACGCCGCTATCGCGGCAAAAATGACTTCCTAATCCCAATTTATCCCACGGACTGACGTCCGTGCTGTGGGACTGCCGCTATCGCGACGGCAAGGCTTTCTTAATCCGCATAGCGGCGACAGGTCCTGTAGCCACCGGCGTGAGCCGGTGGAAATAAAAAGCACAAACAAGATCAGCCGCGTAGCGGCGGCAGATCTTGAAATCAACCCTCCAGCGCTTCAAGCACCTCGTCGTAATGCTCGCTGACTTTCACTTTCGGGAAGATCTGAGAAATCTTTCCTTTCTCATCGATGATGTATGTCGTGCGCTCGATTCCCATGTACTTCTTCCCATACATGGACTTTTCCTTCCACACATCGTAATCCTCAATGATTTTCTTGTCGGTATCGGCCAGCAGCGGAAAATTCAAATCGAACTTCGATTTGAATTTCTTATGCGATTCCACTGAATCTGCACTGACGCCGAGCACCACAGCACCTTTCTTCTTGATTTCGGCTATTCCGTCTCTGAAATTGCAGGCCTCCGTCGTACACCCCGGAGTGTCATCTTTCGGATAAAAGTACAGAACCACCTTCTTCCCCTTGAAATCCGACAGCTTCACTTTCTTTCCGGAATCATCCGTTACGGTGAAATCCGGCGCTTTGTCTCCGACTTTCATTTTCTTCCTCCGATATAATTGCGCCCCATTATGGACATCCGCGGCAAAATCGCACTCATCACGGGCTCCGCAAAACGGATCGGCCGCGCCGCCGCCATTGAACTGGCAAGACGCGGCGCGCGCATTGCCGTTCATTACCGTTCCAGTGAACATCAGGCGAGGGAGACTTTGCAATCGATTCGGCAGGCTGGAAGTGACGGTGTGATTTTTCAGGCGGATCTTATCGATATGCAGGCGATCGATCGGATGTTCAAAGAGATCCAGGAAAAGCTGGGCGGCCTGGATATTCTGGTCAACAGCGCTTCGGTATTCAACACGGGAACTGCGGAAGACGCGACTCCGGAACACTGGAACTCCCAGATGGAGGCCAATGCGCGGGCGCCATTTTTCATTGCACAAAACGCTGCACGCTTGATGCTGGCTCGCGGCCAGGGGAAAATCGTGAACATCGTCGACGTCGCGGGAGAAATCATCTGGCCCGGATATTTTGCCTACAGCGTTTCGAAAGCAGCACTGATCGCAGTGAATCGAGGACTGGCGAAAGCGTATGCACCTTCGATTCAGGTCAACGGCATCGCGCCAGGACCGGTACTGTTTCCGGAGCACTACACCGATGAGCAGAAAAAATCTGCGATTGACCGGACTCTTCTGAAGCGTGCAGGCAGTCCGATCGACGTCGTGAATGCCATCGTTTTTTTTATTGAAAACGATTACATCACCGGTGAAGTGATTCACGTCGATGGCGGACGTCACATCATGTAATCGACAAGCTTGTCAAGAAACTTCAGCACGCCAGTTCGCGCCAATCCTGCGCCAGTCGTGCGTTTCCGGCAGTTCTCTGACAAAACAGAAGCTTGACACGATTCGGAGCGGGGCGTATAAAACCCAATCGGCATGGATCGAAAATTATGAATCTTACGTGAGGAGAGAGAGCAAATGAACAAAGGTGAGTTGATCGACAAGATTGCAAAGGACGCAAAGATTTCCAAGGTTCAGGCCGGCAACGCTCTGAATTCTGCGATCGATGGAGTCGTCATGACTCTGAAGAAAAGTGGGAAGGTGACGTTGGTTGGCTTCGGTACATTTTCCGTCAGCTCCCGGAAGTCTCGGACTGGCCGCAATCCTCAGACCGGTGCACCGCTCAAAATTCCTGCAAAGAAAGTGACGAAGTTTGCCGCAGGCGCTGAATTGAAAAAAGCAGTTAATCGCGGCCGATAACGTCGGTTCTGCAGCGATACTGTTTCCTGCTGATTTATCCCATCCGGATCTTCAAGAACGTTCGGTTGCGCTCGCAGGATTGTCGCGGCCGCATGAATCTTGTTTGTTACACTTGACCGAAGCCACTAGAATAGGTGGCGTCATTTGGAGATCACAGCCAAAGGAGAAATACATGAGATTAGCGAAAAGACAGTTGTTGAATGGAATTGCGATAACGGGGTTGGCTGCTTCTTTGTTGCTTTCCGGCTGCGCGAAGAAGAGTTATGTTCGCCAGCAAGTCGATCTCAAAACGGCGCCAATCGATAAGAAGGTCAACGATCTGTCCGCATCCGTAAAAGATAATTCCGAACGGATTGACGCTGTCGATCGGCGAGCGCAGCAGGGAATCACCGATGCCAACGCGGCTGCTGCCGGGGCGCGTGGGGCTGCCAACGCCGCTCAGACCACAGCGAACCAGGCCAATACGGCAGCAACCACGGCGCAGACTGCTGCGACGCGCGCTCAGACCACTGCGGACGGTGCGAATCAGGCGGCTCAGACCGCATCGAATCGAGTTACGACAGTGGATAACCGGGTGACTGCACTGGCCGGAAGTCTGGATCGTTACACACCAGGCCCTGTCACCCCAGTGCAATTCAAGGTCGGTAGCTCAACGCTTTCCAATGAAGCCAAAGCGGCTCTTGACGGAGTCGCCAGTTCTCTTGCCAGCCGGCCGGCGGGATATCGCGTGGAGATTGAAGGCTTCGCTTCATCAGACGGCAGTGAAGCGTCCAATTTGCGGCTGAGCCAGCAACGCGCGGAAAACGTGCAGCGTTACCTGGTAAGCAAGGGCGTGGCGCTGATTCGAGTGTCCATCATCGGCCTGGGAACTGAGAAACCCGTGGGTGATAACAAAACGAAGGCCGGAAGAGAGCAGAACCGCCGCGTCGAAGTTCGAGTCTACAACGCTGCGAGCTAATCCAATTTCCTTTGCAACATCGACTGTCTTTGGGAAGTGAGGACGGCCAACCCTCACTTCCCAATTCTGTCCTACATGCTGCCTTCGTCCGCGGAAGGGCCGTATATTGACGGTACCGGAACGTCATTCAACCGCAGGTAAACTCCCATTTGTGCGCGATGATGAATGTTGTGGTTCAGAACGAAGTTTCTCAATACCACGGCACGGGGCATCGTCATCAGAGTTTTACCTGCCATCTTCAGACTCCATGGCTTCATTAAGTGAATATCGGTTGTGGAAGAGAGTGCTTTCTTCGCTGACGCCATATTCTTGTCGAATATATCCAGAGCTTCCTGGCGTGTTTTGACAGCTTGAGGGTTATAGGTGGAAACTCCTCCGGGGGCAAGATCCAATTCATCCTGGTCGATGGTATTCGATACCCAGGCCGGAATCTCCGCCAGATGTTGAGCCAGCCGTCCCATGGTCATGGATTTTGGATGAGGCGCCCAGTCCATTTTTTCCGGCACACGTTCGAGCGACTTTCGAGTATTTGCCATTTCCATTTCCAGTTCCTGCAGAAATGTCTGATGCATGTCCATTTTGAATTCTCCTTTAAACGGTTTATGGGATAAGGACGATTTTTCCGAGCGCTCCTGGTGACAGGATATCTTCATGAGCCTTCGCCGCCTGATCGAGAGGATACTGCCGGCCGACTACCGGAGTCAGGGTCCTGTTCTCCAGCCCCGCCATCAGACCAGCGGAGATCCGATGGATTTCGTCAGGGGTGGTATTCAGCAACAGCATTCCCTGTATCGTTGCATCCTTGCTCATGGCATCGCGCGGATTGATTTCGATGGTGCCACGATTGCCGATGACGACAATCCTTCCACGATGAGCGATCATCCCCAGGTCGCGAGCCAGATTGACATTCGCCAGCATTTCGACAATGACGTCCGGCCCGCGGCCCTCGGTCACATTCAGTACCTGTGTCGTCAAATCCTGCGCATGATGATCGAGAGCGGCGTGCACGCCGAGCTCGCGCACCATTTCCCTGCCTTTGTCCGTTCCCGCCGTGCCAATTACGCGCAACCCCATGGCGCGTGCTGTTTGAACGCAGGCGGAACCGACTCCGCCGCTGGCACCATGGACCATCAGAGTTTCGCCTGCACGTACATGCGCTACATGATGCAGCGCCTGATGCGCAGTAGCGTAGGGAACCCATATGCCGGCTCCCTGAGCAAAGCTCAGATGTTCCGGCAGATGAAAAACACTTTCGTCCTCACATAACGTTTTTCCCGCATACGCGCCAGTAATGTTTCCATTGATGAACACACGGTCTCCCGGCTTGAAGCGCCGGATTTCCGAACCGGCCGACTCGACGATGCCGGCCGCATCGAAACCAGGTGTGTATGGCAGCGGCGGTTTCTTTTTTGCGTAGGTTCCGGAACGAATATAAGTATCGATGGGATTGATTCCCGCGGCTTTGACAGCGATTACCAGTTGACGCGGCCCAGGTGACGGATCGGCAATCTCTTCCAGCCGCATGTTGGCCGGTCCGCCATATTCGTGTACGCGAATTGCTTTCATTGAAGTCCTCCAGAACAGCGAAAATGATACGCTACCCGGGATGCTTGCGGTTCAAATTGAGACGCGGCGGATTTCCGTTGCCCCGCGGCGAATGCCACGCCGGCCCAAAGGCTACTCCCTGATCCGGCTGTTGTGTGGCGGAATCTGCAATACGGATCTGGAATTACTGCGTGGGTATTACGGCTATTCGGGAATTCCGGGGCACGAATTTGTCGGTGAAGTCGTGGAGTCGGAGAGCAGAGAACTGGTCGGGCAGCGAGTGGTCGGCGAAATCAATTTGTCATGTCGGAAGTGCGGGTGGTGCAATCGCGGACTTGGACGGCATTGTCCCTCTAGACGAGTCCTCGGTATCGTGAATTTCCCCGGCGCGTTTCGAGAGTTTCTGACGCTGCCCGATGCCAATCTTCATATTGTCCCCCGAGCCATTCCCACCGATGTTGCGGTGTTTACCGAGCCCATTGCTGCGGCGTGCGAGATTCTGGATCAATCTGCAATCCCGGAAGGAGAATCCGTTGCGGTGCTCGGCGATGGGAAGCTGGGATTGTTGATTGCGCAGGTTCTGCAGGTGTCGGGGTTGCGCGTTCACCACTTTGGACGCCATGCGGAGAAGCTTCGAATTGCAAGGAACGCCGGCGTTGCGACCGAAGTCATGCGTGGAACTGGAACCCTTCCACAGGCAGCCTATCGTTTTGTCGTGGATGCCACCGGTTCGCGCGACGGACTGCTTCAGGCTGTTCGCATGACACAACCGCGCGGTACTGTTTTCCTGAAGTCGACCGTTCATGGATTGATGAGCCTGGATGTGGCCCCCATCATCGTCAACGAAATCACGCTCGTGGGATCGCGCTGCGGCCGATTCGAACCCGCACTGCAATTGCTGGAAAGTCGCGCAATCCGTGTGGAGGAAATGATTTCAGAATCACTGCCGCTGTCGTCTGCCCAGCGCGCGTTCCGGCTGGCCCGAAAATCCGGTGTCTTGAAAGTGCTGTTGCACTAGGAGCATTTCCCCGCTGTAGGGGCGGTCTATGACCGCCCACAATTT
>JBGPBY010000108.1:0-17126 GCA_041481485.1 Terriglobia bacterium | reverse complement strand
GGAAATGTTCATTGTTCAATGTTCACTGTTCAATTGTCCGTGAGCTTATCCACCTGGCCCCGTACTTCCTTCCAGTCGAAAGGCGTGTTGACATTGTGGAAAATCGAAATGGGGAACCCGGCGGATTTAATCTCTGCTTCGGCAAGAATTTCGGGATCGGATTCCCGGATCCATCGATGCATGGCGAGTCCTTCAGCACGTATTTTCACAGCGATTCGATTTATATGAAATCCGATTAAGTTCTTGGAAACATTTTATGAGTACAAGAGCCGCCGGCCTTCTGTTTCTTTTCACGTTTGCATTTCTAATGGCGCTTTCCGTCTTCGCCTTCGGCCAGAATCCGATGTTCCTTCCGGTATCCGAAATTCGACCCGGAATGAAAGGGACCGGCCGCACTGTTTTTGAGGGGACGGCCATCGAAGACTTTCAAGTCGAGATTCTGGGCGTTCTGAAGAATTACGGTCCGAAGCAGGACATGGTGCTGGCACGGCTTTCCGGGGGTCCATTGGAAAAAACCGGTGTCATTCAAGGTATGAGCGGAAGTCCGGTCTACGTTGATGGCCGGCTTGTAGGCGCCGTGGCCTTTGCATTTCCTTACGCGACCCAGTCGATTGCCGGTATCCAACCGATCGAACAAATGACATCGGTGCTGGATCAGATTCCGTCTCCACCGGGAACACCCGCCGCGGCTTCTCTGCCGTCGGTTTCTCCCGCCGCGTTTGTCTATGCTATTGAGGAAAAGCTTCGAAAGGGACGGCCGCTGCAGGAAATCATGGGAATGCCGGAACCGTCGATCGCTTCTGCGGCTCTGGTTCGATTGCAGACGCCTCTGTCCCTTTCCGGCGTGACTTCCGCGGCAGTTCAGGAATTCGCACCATACTTCAATGCGGTTGGATTTAATCCGATTCAATCGGGTGGCGCGGGAACTGCAGCCAATGTAGGACCTGTGCCGGATCGCCTGGAGCCAGGTTCCACTGTGAGTGCGGAACTCGTTCGGGGCGATATGGGCATCAGCGCGAACGGCACGGTGACCTATATCGACGGCAACAAAGTCTATGCCTTTGGCCATCCCTTTTTATCCGCCGGTCCAGTCAGCGTGCCCATGTCGCAAGCCTTTGTGATTTCAGTGCTTCCGAAACTGGACACTTCCATGAAGCTGGCTTTCCCGGTCCGCGTCGTCGGCGCGTTTCAACAGGACAGAGCCACCGGGATTTTAGGAACCCTCGGCGATAAACCAAACATGATTCCGGTATCTCTGAACGTGAAATCCAGTTCGAATGCGATGAATCGCTATCACGTTGAAGTTGCAAACGATCGCTTCCTCACGCCGGTTCTTATGAACTACGCCGTGGTCAACGCCATTACCGCAAGTGAACGCGGGGTGGGAGAAATGACGTTGAGTGTGACCGGCCAGGTGCATATCCGGAACAACGAAACCGTCAATGTGACGACGATGTTTGCCGGAGACGGGAATGCAGCTTCCGCGGCGACCGCCGCTGCCGTGGCGCCCATCCAATATCTGGTGACAGGAGGATATGACGGGCTCACGATCGATAACGTCGAATTCGATATTGTTTCCACCGACCGGAAATCCCTGGCAACCCTGGAACGAATCACCGTCGATCGCAACGAAGTGCGGCCCGGCGAAACGCTGACACTTTCCGCGCTCATGAGGGAATCGAACGGCCAGACCTTTATCGAGCGGTATTCCGTAATGATCCCATCCGGTCTTCCAACGGGAACTGTTCAATTGCTTGTGGGCGACGGGACCACTCTCACCGGAATCGAACTAAAGCGCAATGTCTCCGGTATCCCGATGAATCTCCAAACCGCCATACGCGAGCTGAACAAACTGCGGAAGAACGATCGCCTTTACGTTCGCATTCTCAGCAGTCATCCCGGCGCCGTAGTCCGGGGCGAAGAGATGCCGTCTTTGCCCCCCTCGATGATTGGCTTGCTCGGCGCCGATCGTTCGGCTGGCCAGAATGTAAAGACGATGGAAAACTCGTCGGTGGCGGAATATGAAATGCCACAATCCAGGTACGTCATTCAGGGGCAGCAGTCGCTGACATTAACCGTCAAACCTTAGCGAATATTGGAAAAATCATGGAAACTGTACGCGCAAAAGCACGTTGGCTTCTTCTCGTCTTACTTGCCGTTCCGTTGTTCGCGGTCACTCCGACGTTCTGGGAGGTTCGAACCTACGATGAATTTCAGCAGGGGAAACTATCGAATCTTTCGCTGACGAATGATGACCGGCTGATTCTCGCTCCGCGATTTGACCTCGTTTTCGACACTCAACAAACGCTGATTGCCACCGCCATTGCCGATTCGAAGGGAAATGTCTATCTCGGCACCGGTCACGACGGGAAGATTTACAGAGTGGATCCGGCAGGAAAAGGAAGTTTGATCGCCGACCTGAGCGAACTCGACATCCTGGCTCTCGCCGTCGATAGCAAGGACGTTCTATATGCTGGCGCGTCTCCGAATGGAAAGGTTTACCGGATCGAGCCGGGAGGCGCACCTCAAGTGTTTTTCGACCCGGGAACGAAATACATCTGGTCCATGGTCTTCGACAAGCAGGGCCGCCTGATCGTCGGCACCGGCGATAAAGGCATTGTTTATCGCGTTACATCGGACGGTAAGGGCTCCCCACTCTACGACACGGACGAGACACACATCGTGTCGCTGGCCGTTGACCGCGACGGGAACATCATCGCGGGCGGAGATCCCAAAGGCTACCTCTATCGAATATCTCCGCAAGGGAAAGCGTTCGTCCTTTACGATTCCGGCTTGCACGAAGTGCATGCGGTCTCCCTGGGTCCCGACGGACGAATCTATGCCGCAGTGCTGAGCTCACCCGCCGGATCCATACCGGCGATATCCACGCCTCCCGCCGTTCGTCCGGCCGGCAATGAAGAAGGAGAAGCGCCGATCTCGATTGGCGCGAGTGCCTCTGCTGCGCAAACTATTGAAGTTACAGCCGAGGCTCCGCCGCCGGAAAATACGCCAGGCGGCTCCGGACGTCGATACGTTCCGTCAGAACCATCGCAGACTTCGATTCTGGAGGTTCTTCCCAACGGTATGGTCAATTCGCTTTTGAAATTCCGCGACGAGATGGTGTATTCGTTGTTGGTACATAACGGCCGTCTTCTGTTTTCGACCGGATCCAAAGGCAGAATCTATTCCATCGACAGTGCGCGAAATATCACGCTTCTGATCGAGTCGACGGAAGAACAAACCACGAAACTTTTGGAAGCGGGAAATCGCGTCTACGCAACGTCTGCCAATACCGGCAAGCTGTTCGGTCTGAGCGACGCTTTGTCCCCGAGCGGAAGTTACGAATCTGCCGTTCGCGACACCAATGCCATTTCCGCATGGGGTACATTGTCGTGGAAGGGCGAGAATACCGCGGGAATTGAAATGCTCACCCGATCCGGAAACACCGGGATTCCGGACAAGACCTGGTCCGACTGGGCTCCCGTTGCCGGCAGTGGAAAGGTGATCAGTCCATCCGCACGCTTCATACAGTGGAAGGCCGTGCTGACCTCGGCAGCCAACCGGGGAGCTCCTCTGCTGGATTCCGTGACGCTGCCTTACCTGCAGCAGAATTTTGCGCCGGAAGTCACCTCGGTCGAAGTCCTGCCTCCGGGGGTCGCATTGACAAAAGTCCCGGTAACGCTTTCGAATGGAAGCCCGATTCCTTCGGATCCAGCTCTGGTTCGGGCCAACGTTCGGGCCGGACTTCAGCCTTCCGGAAAAACCCCGCCGCGAAAGTCGGTGGAACGCGGGGTCCGGTCGCTGCAATGGGCCGCGGCAGATCGGAATCAGGATGCGCTGAGCTTTGATATCTACTATCGTTCGGAAAACGATCGGGTCTGGAAGCTTCTGAAGCAGGATCTGGAGGACTCGTTTTATACTGTAAACTCAGACAGTTTCCCAGACGGCACGTACATTTTCAAGGTCGTCGCCAGCGATGCTCCTTCGAATCCTGCGGCCAACGCCTTGACCGGAGAATTCGAGAGCCGGCCGTTTACGATCGACAATACGCCGCCGTCAGTGAAGATGCGGCAAGTATCGACGGCCGCGGGAAAGGTACAGATTGCTATCGACGCTGCCGATGCAACGTCTACACTGAATCAGGCCGACATTTCCGTGGATGCCGGCCCCTGGCAGTCGATTTTTCCGTTAGATGGAATCACGGATTCGAAATCCGAGTCGTATTCGTACATTTCGGATGTGTTATCGCGCGGGGAACACGTCTTATCGTTCCGGATATACGATCAGAGCGATAATGTCGGTATCGGAAAGCTGGTTTTCAGAATTCCGTGAGGCCTGAGAGACTTATGAAGAACGTATTCATTTCATTGGTGGCTTTGATTGCCCTGGCAATTCCCGCCTGGGCTCAGCCAAGAACCCAGCTCCGAGTCAATTCCCCATCGGCTGCGGCTCCACCGCAGACCATTGACGTGGATACCTACAATCTCGATATCAAATTCACTCCGGAGGAACGAAAAGTCGACGGGAGTGTCGATATCGTCTTGCGTCCCCTGGAACGCAATCCGGTCGCGACTTTCGATCTGGATCGCCATTTTAAAGTGACCAATGTGACAGCAGGCGGTGTGGGGGTTCGTTTCCGTCAATTCGAATACGACGCCACCTTTGAAGTCGATCTTGCCAACGGAGTAACGGCCCCGGATGGAACCATGACAGTCCACGTCGATTACTACGGAACTTTCGATGCGAAGGAAGATCCCCGAAATCCTATCCTGAACCGAGTATCTCCGGATTCCGCATATCTTCTCTACGAAGGAAAATGGTTTCCCACCAATGGGCTCTATCGCGACAAAGCGAATATGCGCCTCCGCGTGAGTGCACCTGCTGGCTGGACCGTGGTAACCGACGTACCGGCCGCTGCCAACGGCACATTCGCCAGTACGACTCCATCGTTCTGGGGCACGCTGGCGGTTGGAAAGTATACGGCGTCAACGGTAAAGTCCGGTTCAAACGACATCACGATCTATACCCTGAAAGCGCCCAGCGATTCGACTGCCCCCATTGCGCAGGCGGCCGGCAAAATGCTCGATTTCTACACGGCAAAGTTCGGGGCGTTGCCATCGCCGAAATTCAACATCATTGAAGCGCAGGATGCGAACTGGACGTCTCATTGGTCCATGGGTTCGCTCGTTCTGCCAACCTCTCAGTTCAAGGCCGATTTTGACGTGACCGCATTTGCACGGACCATCGCTCATCAGTGGTTCCCTCTCAAATTCCAGGTCGCGGATCCCCTGAATGACGCCTGGCTGTCAGACGGAATGGCTGTGTTTGCCAGCCTTCTGTATGGCGAGAAAGCTCTTTCGCGCGACGAGTTTCAGGAACAGGTCCAGAAAGTTCTGGTTAAATCGCTCGCCTACGAAGGCAGCATGACCGTACGGCAGGCCGGCGAAACGGACAAAGAATCTTTGGAATACCATTCGCTCGTCGAGAACAAAGGCGCTTTCGTGATTCGTATGCTGCAGTGGGTGATGGGTAACGAGAAATTCGAAACGTTCATGACCCGCTTCATCCAACAGTTCGGCACGAAACCGGTGTCCACCGCGGAAGTTACGAAACTGGCTTCAGATGTGTACGGCGATAATCTGGCGTACTTCTTCGACCAATGGATTTCGTCGTCTGGAGTTCCCCAACTGGACGCGTCGTATCAGGTGTTGCGGATCAGCAAGGATGGTTACAGTTACCGAATCAACGGCGAGATCAAACAGGACCTCGACTTGTTTCACATGCCTGTGGAACTGATCATTCAGACTGATGACGAACCAGAGTACAAACGCGTGGATGTTGTCGGCCCATCGAGCCTGTTTAATGTGTCGACCGTCCGCAAGCCGAAGCCAGGCGGCATCAGCATCGATCCGCAGATGAAGATTCTCAGAATGTCGCCGGACATTCGAGTCGCGGTTTATATCAATCGCGGCGAAGAGGACTATGCGTCCGGGCGTATCAACGATGCCATGGAAGCCTATCAGCGCGCGCTGGATATCGACGGCAACAGTTCGCTGGCCTCATTCCGAATGGGCGAGGCGCGTTTCGAAGTCGACCTGATCGGTGCCCGGCAATTGTTTCAGGATGCCATCAACGGCGATCTGAAACCCAAGTGGATTGAAGTCTGGGCCCATATCAATATGGGAAAGATTTACGATTTGCGTTCCCAGCGGGAACGCGCTGTTGCGGAATACCAGAAAGCAGTCAATACGGGCGACGACTCCTTCGGCGCTCAGGCGGCGGCAAGGGAATTCCTCGCGACTCCGTTCCGCCAGGCGGCGGCGAACTGAGAGCCGCGTGTGAATGAACGCGATTCCCTAATGTAGGGGCGGTCTATGACCGCCCGCAATCTATAGGATTGTATCCCTCAGTTGAGAATTGAAAATTGATTAGTGACTAATGATTATTGCGCTTGGTAAATCGGGACTTGTTCATCTGCCAAGCGCAATAATCAATATTCAATAATCAATTTTCAATTCTCAACTGAAACCAGGCCCCTCACCCCTTCTTCGCGGCCTTTTGCATTTCCTCCGCTGGGACATCGCGGACGTGTTGGGCAAAGTACCACTGATGACCTTCGGGATCCCTGGCGCCATAACGGCGATCTCCGTAGAAGGTATCCGCAGGCTTCTCCAGGATTTTCGCTTTGGCTTTTTTTGCACGCTTGAAGTGCTTGTCGACACTATCCACGTTAACGTAGAGCAATGCCGTTGCGCTTCCCAGCTTTTTCGGATTCTTGTATTTGGGGCCGGGACATCCCATCATCACAATTTCACCGTTCGGTGAAATCTGCATGGACGCATGCTGGATGAGGCCCTTTTTCCCTGTGAATCGCTCACCACATTCGACGAATCCAAATGCCTTTCCCAGCCAGTCGAGGGCCTTGCCCACATCTTTGTAGAGGAGGTAAGGAACCAGTTTCTGCGTGCTGGGCTGCCCGTCATTTTTTGGGTTTTTTTCCGCCACGATGGCCTCCTTTGTCAGATTGGCTCCAAGCGTACAGTTCTCGCAGGAATTTGAAAAGGCGAACCCGTGTGACGATTATGTTACAAGTCGAATGTTCCAGCAGCGCGGACACGTTCGACGCGATCGGTTTCGGAATTCAGCGGACTGCGCTGGAATTTGGACGCGATCGTCGCGGCTGCGGTTTGGGCTTTTTGGGGCCGCGGTTCCTGGCCGATTTTGACGACTGTATCGCGGCGGCAATTTCTTCTTTTTGCCGGTCGATGGCGACTTCAAACTTCTCTCTGATGTCGCGGACCAGGTGCGGCGGATTAATGCCTGGAAAATTCCGGTCGACATGCTCGTCGACAATTTCGACAAGCGTGAGCAATTCGTGGGGAGAAAGTTGAATTCTCATAGTCTCTAGTCTTAGCACATGGAGCCGCATCCGGCAATCCGGAGATTCCGGTAAGCGCGATCAACGATGATGAGAATGAATTCGATCCAAGAACGCAGCTGTCTGCGGGCCGGAACTTCATTTAATCTTCCTTATATAAAAGATGCATCTCCTGTTTTCGCGGGCCCCAGTCGTGATACCACCAGCGAAGCCTGGGATTCATCCACCCATTCATCACATACGACTGAGAATAAAGCGGCGTATAGCCTTCAGCAGCCAGATCGTCCGCCTTCACGCCGTACCATGATGGACCGGTATCCCGATCCCAGAACACCAGAGTGCCGATGGGCATATTGCGAAAGATCTCAAGATTTGTTGTCCGGTTCGAACCGCTCCTTACTCGGATTCCGACATCCTGATCCATGAGTATGGCCATGTACGCCTGGCTATAGATCATTTTGGAAAATGGACGTCCATGCATGTGGTACCACGAGACCGCCTCGGCCACTGCCCGAGCATCCCGGGTGTACGCCGTGGAGTCGGTGTATGAGACGGCAGCCAGTCCGGAAAGAAAAAAGATGATCGCTGCCGCCGCAATCTGGAGTGCCCGCGGGACTCCTTGAACCCATGCGGCCAGCTGATTCCATCCATTTAGAGTGAGAAGTGCTATTGCCGGTGCGACGCAAACAAAATAACGCGCATATCCGGCAGAACCGAACAGTCCGAGCGAACGAAAGACGGAATGAAGCACAAAGAAGGAAAGAAACACGGCAGTCACGATGCCCAGCCGCCGGCGGACCAGTGCAACCACCAATCCGAGAATCAGGAAAGCACAGAGAAGGGGACCGGCAATATTCGGAAGCCGATGGGTGTAATCCCAGAATGATCCCGCGCGGTCTGCAGCCGAGATGACGCCCCATTCCGGCGGCCAGTTGTTTCGAATAAACATCGCATCCCCGGAAAGCAGCAATGCCACAAGCCACCACAGAAATGCGCCAGAGGCAAGAATCACCGTCGATGGGAGACGTTGCCATATCGTTCGAACAGAAGACCTGTCCAGAAGAATCCAGATTCCCCACAGCACGCCGATGAAGAACCCTTCAGGTCTGGCAAGAATTAAAAGGGAAGCGACAGCCATTCCCGCGAACTCCTTCTTCATTTCATGAAGACGAAGAGCGGCAACGAGGATCAACGCGAACAACGGCTCCGTCATGGTGTCGGCCGAGAGCATCAGATACGAAGGCTGGAGAAATAGAAGCGGTGCAACCCACGTGGGACGTTCGAGGTGGAGTTGTTGCGCCAGGCGAAATGTCTGCCAGGCCGTGATCAATGTGATGACGACAGTCAGCAACTTTGCCGGCAGATATCCCAGTTGCGCCGGAAACGAGTAGATGAAGGTGAACAATGGCCGGGGCCAGACTTCGACAAACATTCCGGGATGCTTCCACGCGGACCGTGCGTAGAGAAAATGGAAGCCGCCGTCTTGTTGAAAACTATCCGGATAGATCAGCGCCATGGCGACGCCGACGGCGCCGAGGAGCGCCAGCCAGGGCCAGATTCGAACCCGAGTGGAGCGGTTTACGACCGCGGACATTGGGAAGACTTATTCATCCAGCTGGTAATTCGGCGCCTCTTTCGTGATGAAAACGTCGTGGACATGACTTTCACGGAGAGAGGCTTCGGTGATCTTAATGAAACGTGTTTTGGTTTGCAGGTCGGAGATGGTGTGTGTGCCGCAGTATCCCATCCCGGCCCGTAAGCCACCGACCAGTTGAAGAATCATCGAAGACAACGGGCCCTTGAACGCGACACGGCCTTCGATTCCTTCCGGCACCAGTTTGCCCGGCATTTCCTGATCCTGGCCGTAGCGATCCCGGCTGCCTTGCTGCATCGCGCCGAGCGATCCCATGCCGCGATACGCCTTAAACGTCCGTCCCTGATACAGAATCGTTTCGCCCGGACTTTCATCCGTTCCAGCGAACAGCGATCCGATCATGACAGTGTCGGCGCCGGCCGCGAGAGCCTTCGTGATATCACCGGAAAACTTGATCCCGCCGTCGGCGATCAGTGGGATATTGGCGTTTCGCGCCGCCTTCACGCATCCCATGATAGCCGTGATCTGTGGCATGCCCACACCGCTGACCACGCGCGTCGTGCAGATGGAACCCGGTCCCATGCCGACTTTGATAGCATCGGCTCCTGCGGCAATCAGATCGCACGCGGCTTCTTCAGTCGCGATATTTCCAACGATCAAGTCGAGACCGGGAAATGACTTCTTCACTTCCTTCACCGCCGCAATGACGCGCGACGAATGTCCATGAGCGGTATCGATCGCGACGACGTCGACTTTTGCCCGAACCAGTTCGGTGATGCGATCCATAAAATCACCGGTGGCGCCCACCGCGGCTCCGACACGCAGCCGGCCATGATGATCTTTGGCCGCCAGCGGATATTTGATTTTTTTCGTAATGTCCTTGACCGTAATCAAACCCTTCAGCTGCTGATCCTTGTCGACAACGAGAAGCTTTTCGATGCGGTGCTTGTGAAGGATGCGCTGCGCTTCATCCAGCGTGGTGCCCACGGATACTGTAACCAGGTCATCCTTGGTCATTACTTCGCGGATTGGAAGGTCGAACCGGGTTTCAAAGCGAAGGTCGCGATTGGTCAGAATGCCCACCAGGCGGCCATGTTCGGTGATCGGCACGCCGGATATCTTGTAATGGGCCATGAGTTTGACAGCGTCTTCGATCTTGTCGTCGGGAGACATGGTGATCGGATCGACTATCATGCCGCTCTCCGACCGCTTCACTTTGTCGACTTCGCCCGCCTGTTTCTCAATCGACATGTTTTTGTGAATGATCCCGATGCCGCCCTGCTGCGCCAGCGCGATCGCCAGACGCGATTCGGTGACGGTATCCATGGCGGCGCTCACAATTGGAATATTCAGTTCAATGCGGTTGGTCAGGCGGGTGTTGGTCCGGACTTCTGTAGGAAGGATGTCCGATTTCAGCGGAACGATCAGGACATCGTCATACGTATAGGCATCGTCGAAGGGCCGATTTTCGCTCAAGCTTCCGCTCCGTGACATTTTTTGTATTTTTTGCCGCTGCCGCACGGGCATGGATCGTTGCGGCCAACCTTGGGTGCATCCCTCTTCACCTGATGAGTCTCTCCTGCGCTCATCTGATTCAACATCATTTCCTGGCGTTTCTGTTTCCGCTCGATCTGCTCTCTCATTTTTTCTTCGTAAGCTTTACCGCGGCCGCCACCTGAACCGCCACGACTTCCACCCTGGCCGCCAGTTCCGCTTCCGGGAGCTTCTCCACCATCGCCAGGTCCATCAATTGGCTTCAGCAGGAACAGGAATCGAATCGAATCTTCATCGATGCGATTCATTAGATCTTCAAACAGATCGTAAGATTCTTTCTTGTATTCCACCAGTGGATCGCGCTGACCGTAACCGCGCAGGCCAATTCCTTCTTTCAGATGATCCATGGCCAGAAGGTGATCTTTCCAGTGAGAATCCGCGATCTGCAACATGATCATGCGTTCGTGGTACCGCATGGCCGGGGCGCCGATGATGGTTTCCTTCTTGTCGTAGAGCTCGTGAGATTTTGCGACGAGTTCGTCTTCAAGCGCTTTGGGACCCAGCGATGAAGGGTCGATACCCTCGGCCCGATAATCGAAGCCGTACTGTTCCCTAACTGATGTGGATAATCCATCCAGATCCCACTCTCCCGGGAGAGTCTCGGCCGGACAATGACGCTCGACCAAGCTGGCCATAATCTCGTCGGCGGTTCTCATGATGTATTCCTTCTGGTCCTCGCCTTCCAGAAGCTGCCGCCGCAGGCCATAGATGGCTTCGCGCTGTTTGTTCATCACGTCGTCGTATTCGAGGACGTGTTTGCGATAGGAGAAGTTCTGGCCTTCGACCCGTTTCTGCGCACTTTCAATCTGGCGTGAAACCAGTTTGGATTCGATCGGAACGCCCTCTTCCATGCCAAGACGCTGCATGATGTTCGAAATCCGTTCGGCAGCGAAGATGCGCATCAGATCGTCTTCGAGAGAAACATAGAACCGTGACGATCCCGGATCGCCTTGTCGTCCCGACCGGCCGCGCAGCTGGTTGTCGATACGCCGGGCTTCGTGGCGTTCGGTGCCGACGATGTGCAACCCACCGAGTTGAACCACTTCTTCGTGCTCTTTGTCGATCGCCGGTTTAACCTGGGCAATCGCCTGCTGCCACTGTTCCGATGTTGCCTGCGCGGGATCGATCTCTCGTTTGCGCAACACATCGCGTGCGAGGAAATCCGGATTTCCGCCAAGCAGGATGTCGGTTCCGCGTCCGGCCATGTTGGTGGCGATGGTGACGGAACCTTTTCGCCCGGCCTGCGCCACGATCTCCGCTTCCTTTTCATGGTACTTCGCATTCAGGACGACGTGCTTGATGCCGGCCTTCTTCAGCATGGTCGACAGCTTTTCCGAGCGGTCGATGTTGATGGTGCCCACCAGCACGGGTTGCCCCTTCTGATTGCATTCCCGGATCTCCTTGACGACGGCTTCGAACTTTTCGCGTTCCGTTCGATAAATCACGTCCGGGTTTTCAATGCGGCGAAGCGTCTGGTTCGTCGGAATGGTGTTCACTTCGAGCTTATATATCTTGAGAAACTCTTCGGCTTCGGTTTCCGCCGTGCCGGTCATGCCGGAGAGCTTCTTGTACATGCGGAAGTAATTCTGGAAGGTGATCGTCGCCAGAGTCTGATTTTCCTGCTGGATTTTCATGCCTTCCTTGGCTTCAACCGCCTGATGCAGTCCATCGCTCCAGCGGCGTCCCGGCATGAGACGGCCGGTGAATTCGTCGACGATCAGGACTTCGCCGTCTTTAACCACATAGTCCACGTCGCGCTTGAACAGCGTGTGGGCGCGCAGTCCCTGGTTGACGTGATGCAGGATCTCCATGTTGGCGGGATCGAAAAGATTTTCGACGCCCAGCATCGGTTCGGCCGTCGCGACGCCTTCTTCCGTCAGCGTCACGGTGCGATGCTTTTCATCCACCTGGTAGTCGATGTCGCGCCGCAGCCGGGGAATAATCTTGTCGATCCGGTAGTACTTGTCGGTGGATTCCTCGGACGGGCCGGAAATGATAAGCGGCGTGCGCGCTTCGTCGATCAGAATGGAGTCGACTTCATCGACCACCCCGAAGTGGTGTCCGCGCTGGACGCGGTGCGAGACATCGAACTTCATGTTGTCGCGCAGATAGTCGAAGCCGAATTCGTTGTTGGTGCCGTAAGTGATGTCCGATGCGTAGGACTGCCGGCGTTGCGTATCTTCGATACCGTGATGGATGACGCCAACCGTCATTCCGAGATACTTGTATAACCGTCCCATCCATTCGGAGTCGCGTTTTGCGAGATAGTCGTTGACGGTAACGACGTGAACGCCTTTGCCCTCGAGAGCATTCAAATATGTCGGAAGAGTGGCCACCAACGTCTTGCCTTCGCCGGTCTTCATCTCAGCGATTCGGCCTTTGTGCAGAACGGCCCCGCCAATGAGCTGAACGTCAAAATGCCGCATCGACAGCACCCGCTTACCTGCTTCTCGAACGACGGCGAAGGCCTCCGGCAAAAGCTCATCGAGAGCTTGTCCGTTGGAAATGCGCTGGCGGAATTCTGCGGTTTTTGCCTGAAGGCCGGCGTCAGAGAGTTGGGAGATTTCGGGCTCCAACACGTTCACTTCTGTGACGACCGGAGATAACCGTTTCAGCTCTCGGTCGTTGCTGGTACCAAAGACCTTACCGAAAAACGAATCGAACATAACGAAGTGTACCGGACAAGGGGCCGGAATGGGAAGGGGTGGTGGTGGCCACGTTGTAAGTTGTCAAATGTTCTGCTGTACGTTCGTCAAATGAACTTGGCGAACTGACCCACTGGCGCAATTTGAACTCATAATCGTCTGAGATTGCGCCAGTGGGTCAGTTCGCCAAGTTCATTTGACGAACGTACAGCAGAACATTTGACAACTTACAACGTGGGAACCGGGCGGCGTCAGGTGACCGCACGGATCAGACGATTATGAGTTCAAATTGCGCCAGTGGGTCAGTTCGCCAGGTTCATTTGACGAACGTACAGCAGAACATTTGACAACTTACAACGTGGGAACCGGGCGCGGGAGCCACGTGAGTGCACGGATCAGCCCAACGAGAGAAGGATTTCTTGATCGAACTCGCGCCTTCAGCTCACCGGTTACTGGGAACTTAATCTCCCCGCAGGTAGGTTCGCGGATTGATGGGGCGGTCATCCTGACGTACTTCGTAATGGAGGTGAGGCCCCGTGGTTCTGCCGGTCATTCCTACCCATCCGATAAGCTGGCCTTTGGTGACCTTCTGTCCGACTTTGATGGCAAATCCTCGCAGGTGAGCATACCGCGTGGTCAGGCCATTCCCATGATCCAGTACAATCAAGTTGCCGTACTCGGATTCACGCTGGGCCAACTTCACGATTCCGGTAGCGGGAGCCGACACCTGGCTGCCAATTGGAGCTTCGATATCCAGTCCGAAATGCATTTCCGAGCCGCCTTCAAAGGGATCGGTCCGGCTTCCAAACGCACTTCCGACGTGGCCGCGGATCGGCCACCGGTTCGGCGTGATCGCATCAAGCGTTCGACGCTGGTCCACCAGCTGATTTAGAAGGTTGTATTGACCTTCCAATCCCTTGGCACGATTTCGCATCAGATCGACGCCCGTGCTGAGGTTTCCGGATGCGATCAGCTGCTCGGTGGTGAGATCCACCCGCGAACCGCCTTCCGGTTTGCCGTTCAACTTCCTGGAACCCTTGAACACAGGGTCATCTTCGATCACCTTTGTGATGTTTTCCGAAAGGGTCTGAAGCTGGTTCAGTTTGGCGCTGAGTTTGGAGGTGGAAATCTGCAGATCTTTGGTTTTTACCCGGAGGTTCGTGTTCTCTGCCTCAAGTTGATCGTAGTCCGAGGCTTTAAAAGCCATGTGGACGTAGCTGAATCCCAAGGCGACTGCTACAAAAAATGAAAGAATACCCAAGACAGCCGCAGCAAAAAGAGCCTTTTCCGAGATTTTCAGTTTATGAAGACGCTGACTCGCGTCGGGAACAATGATACAAGTATAAAACCGTCTGGCCATTGGACACTCCTGAGTTTATTTAGGTTCTCCGAGTGGAGCCAAAGTCGCTCGCACCAGCACAACTATTTAATTGGAAAATGAGGACTTAATGGCAAAAGTCGGACACTGAAGGTCAAATCGTAACCCATGGTCATTTCGAGGGTCAAGCCTAAAGTTCCCGTGGCGATTTTCCTTGCCATACTCGCAATTGTCACGGCATTCCTGTCCGGAATCGGCTGGCTGCCGTCTCGCCTGATAGAGTCGATTTACGCTCGCCGGGTGTTTCCTACCATTTCCCATATTGCTGGAAGCCTGGCGGATTTCGTCCCGTTCAGCTGGCTGGACGTCTGGATTCTGGTCCTGCTGGGTGTGGCCGTTTACAGCATCCGCCGGAGAAAGTGGCGGCTTCCGGTGGGACTCATCGCACTCGCGTACCTCATTTTCTTCTGGGGCTGGGGGCTGAATTACCATCGGGTGCCTCTTGCCGCCCGGCTGGGATTCCAGGAAGTTCCATCCCCGAGTTCCGAACAACGCAACCAGTTCGTACAGGAGACTGCAGAATCCCTCAATCGACTTTGGCCGCAACTGGGAATGGAAAATCCGGCTGGCTTGACGGAAGCCGACATCGCGTCGGCGGCGGACGGGCGGGTTCGCCTCGTGCTTTCTCGAATCGA
The DNA here is from genome assembly GCA_041481485.1 of Terriglobia bacterium. Lineage (GTDB taxonomy): Bacteria > Acidobacteriota > Terriglobia > 20CM-2-55-15 > 20CM-2-55-15 > JBGPBY01. Next base: position 1,942 of record JBGPBY010000108.1, on the reverse strand, counting down.
CGGCGGTGACTGGAGTGCGGCAAAGCGGATTAAACATTCCGTCTTCGCCGACTGGTGGTTTCGAGTTGCGGGCATCGACGGCCTGTTTAATCCATTTGCCCAGGAGCCGATTTTAGTCAGCGGAATTCTGGATTTTGAACTTCCATTTCTAACGGCTCACGAATTGGCGCACGTTCATGGCATTGCCGATGAGGGAGATGCAAACTTCGTGGCGTTTCTGGCCACAGTGGAATCCCCGGATGTCTGGTTCCGGTATAGCGGAGCATTCGAGATGTGGGTTCATCTCGGCGGTCCGGTCGAGTTACTGGATCCCGGGCCCAGGCGAGACTTGCAGGCGTATTACACCCGAATCCGATTGCAGGAGATTCCTCGGGTTGCCCGCCTCCAGTCCAGAATTCTCGACTCCCATTTAAAGGCTAACGGCGTCGAGAACGGAATTGCGAGTTACTCGCAATTCGTCGCACTCGCAATTGCGACACAAGACCGGTGGAAGGAATTTCAATAGAAGTCGGGAACGGTTCCTACCATTTCTTTTCGAGGTTCAAAATGAAGAGGTTGCCGCCTTCGCGCAGGGAGTGGCCATAAATAATGTTGAGTGCATCGGTAGGAGTGCCGATCTTCAGCCCGCCGCCCGTATCGACAAACAACGTTCCCTGTTTGAAGTTATTCTCGCGATCCCACGTCCTGCCGATGTCGAGAAAGAATTCGGCCTTCAAATCCAGATACGGGAGGTTTAGTGAATTGAACAGGGGAAGAATGGCAATTCGCCGCTCGGCATTGAAGTTGGACAGACCAAAGCTGGTTCCCATTGGAGCGTTACCGTAGTGTCCGTGGCTGGTCGCCTTGTGGCCCCGCAGGAGATTCGAGGAATGCTGGTCCACACCCAATACAAAGTAGTCTTCGACCGGAAGTTGTCCCCAGGACGTGCCCCCTTTTACGGTCCAGTCGAGGGCTGTTAGTGTGTCTCCCGAAATCAAGAACCGGTTATTCAGTTCCACGGTTCCCGCGTTGTAGTTCAAGTCGCCCAGGATTCCTTTTCGTGCGACGTATCCTTCGGCGTGGAGTCGACTCTGATACCGCCGATCCAGGAGCCTCAGGCTGCCTTCATAGAGGAACTTGGCGGAGTTGCTGCTATTGATCAGCAGATTGGGGACGCCACCGCTCGCTGCCCGGTTTGTATATTCAAATCCGGCGCCCGCATCGAATCGGAAATTTGGAATGTATTTGAATTCGGTGACGAAGCCGGTGGAGTCGTACTGAAATCTGTCATTGGGTCCTGCGTCGGTTTGGAGTTGGCGAAGGTCCCATCGTTCAGATCGCCAAATTCCGGCTGCGTGAAAGAAAAGCACTCCGGGAACGGGCAAGGGTGCATCAAGATGAACTTCGCCACGCCGGCGGTTATAGTTCCAGCGGTAACTTGACTGGATGCTCATCCCGGAATTGCCGATATTCCAGAAGTCCAGATAAGTGGTTTCGTATGGCGCGCCCTTTATGAGTCCGAAAGCGACGTTGTAAAGGTCATTGGTTTTGTCGGTGGTGAGAATGACCGGATTGTAGTTTCCTGGCGCCGGCGCCGGCTCGACCGCGATGCCGACGTTCGAAAACAAATTGGTTTCGAACAGGCGCTGTTGAGTGGTTCGCCACTGCGAATAAGTCATTAATTTGCCGATTTTGAAAGCATTCGCTTCGCGGACCGTCCAGTGTCCGAATGCGACATTCGTGTTGTGAAGAACGCTGTTCACAATCGGATATCCGGTGGCATTCCAGTAATGAAGCGCCGTCTGAACTTCACCTTCGGACAATTCAATCGCTGCAAGCAGATCCGCGGCCTGAACATTCTGCGGATCGATTTGAATGGCACGATGCAGCTGGCCGCGAGCGCCATCGACATCGCCCGCAGCAAGATAGACATTCGCAAGTTCAAACGGAATTCGCGGATCGG
>JBGPBY010000107.1:0-17320 GCA_041481485.1 Terriglobia bacterium | reverse complement strand
GCCCCTACAGTGGGGAATCGCGATTACAGCTATTGTGCCGCCCTGAATACGTGTGCGTATTTATGAAACAGCCTACTAAGGAAATGCCGCCACTCCGTGGCTCTATTTGGTACCCGCTTCGTGACATTTCATATTCACTCACACCTTCCTACCTTCCATGCCTTGAACGAGTAGTGTAAATTTAAAAGGCAATGAGTAAGAATTCCCGAGACCTGCTTCAACAAATCAAGAAGGAAATCCGTGAAACCAACGTTCAGGATGTGAGCGAACGGATAAAAAATGATTCCAACACTGCCGTTCTCGATGTGCGCGAGAAAGACGAATGGGACGAAGGCCACTTGCCCAACGCCATCCACCTTCCCCGCGGGTTCCTCGAACTTCGGGTCGAAAAAGCAGTAGACGACAGGAACAAGCCAATTGTTGTGTATTGCGCCGGAGGATCACGCTCCGCTTTTGCCGCAAAAACTCTAAAGGACATGGGCTACACGAATGTGGTTTCGATGGCCGGCGGTTACGGAGACTGGAAAAACGCCGGACTTCCGTTTGTCCTTCCGGAGAAGCTTTCGAAAAACAAACTTGCCCGCTACAGCCGTCACCTGAAAATCCCCGAGATCGGAGAAGCCGGACAGCTCAAGCTCATGCAGAGCAAGGTGCTCCTGGTCGGTGCGGGCGGACTGGGATCGCCAGCCGGTGTCTATCTTGCGGCTTCCGGAATTGGAACCATCGGCATCATCGACAGCGACACGGTCGACGAATCCAACCTGCAACGGCAGATTCTGCATTGGACTTCTTCAGTGGGGATGCCCAAGGTGGATTCCGCCCGCCGAACGCTTTTCGAAGTCAATCCTGAAGTAAAGGTTCAGACTTACAACCTGCGGATGGATGCGTCCAACGTCTTGGATATTTTTAAGGATTACGACGTGATCATCAGCGGCTCGGACAATTTCCAAACGGCATATCTGGTCAATGACGCGGCTGTCATGCTGCGAAAACCGGTGTGTTACGGCAGCATCTTCCGGTTCGATGGCCAGATCTCAACTTTCATTCCGTATCAGGGCCCTTGCTTTCGCTGCATTTTCGCACATCCGGCCCCTCCGGATCTTGCACCCAGCTGCGATGAAGCCGGCGTTATGGGAATTCTGCCCGGCGTCGTTGGGCTGATCCAGGCAACCGAGGCCGTGAAGGTACTGCTGAATATCGGCGAACCGCTGGTCGGACGCTATCTGGCCTATGACGCACTCGCAATGACCTTCCGTACACTGAAAGTGCGCCGGGATCCGAATTGCGCCACATGCGGCGCGAACGCCCATATCGATCTGAATGCCATCCAGGCGGATGGCTGTTCAGGCCCGACATCGTAGTTCTTGAAACTCGAAAACATCCATGTCGGTGATTTCGTCAAGTGCCGGTCAAAGTACCATCGCGACCAGCTCGAAATCACCGCTGATCCCGGTCTGGTGATCGAGATCAAACGCAGCAACTCCAAGGTCCTCTATCCCGGCGACAAACGGGTATGGCTGCCTCGCGAAATGACGACCCGCGTTCGTGTGGAACCCGGGTACGCGCCGTTGCTTGAGAAACTGAATTATCTGCTGAAACGCGTTCATGCCCACGAATGCGAATTCTCCGCAGGGCCGGAAATTCACCGGCTGTCGGTACAAATCGACGAGATCGATGCGGCGGTCGTCGATGACGTTCGTTCATTTCTGGGAGACGGGTTTCTTTCGCTCCGCATTGTCCCGGAAGGCATGGCCTTCATGCAGTTTCAGATCGAATTCAAAGCTCAATAAATTGGGGACAGAGAGCAATTTCTCGGTACAACACCAGGCATATTCGTAAGGGTTCTCAGGAAATTGCTCTCTGTCCCCAATTTATTGTCATTCATTGGGGTTCTGCGATGCGGAGTCCGGTCAGTTGCCTGCGTTCGGTGGCGTATGCATCGAGGAAGCCGCCGGCGAAGGCCAGAATGATTGGTCCCAGTACCAAACCCACAAAACCAAACGCCGCAAGGCCGCCGAGCAGGCTGATAAAGACAAGCAATCCGTTCATTTCAGCCCGGCCGCTGAGAATAAATGGCCGGAGAAAGTTGTCGACCATCCCTATGACTCCGCCGCCAACTGCAATGAGAATGAGTCCGCGGCCGATATGGCCGGTGAGCATAAACCAGACGGCAATCGGCATCCACACCACGCCGCCGCCGAATGGAAATAGGGCAAAAAACGCCAGCATCACTCCCCAGAAAATCGGAGCGTCCAGTCCCAACAGAGCGAAGGTAGTTCCTCCCAGAGTTCCCTGAACGATGGCAATCGTGAAGATTGCGCTGATACTTGCACGAACCAGCCGGGTTGTCTTCTGAATCTGACTTTCACTGAAAGATGCATCGAACGGGAGAATTCGCCGCACCTTTTCCATGATGAATTCGCCGTCCCGGAAGAAAAAGAACATGGCGAATATACTGATCACCAGGTGAACGATCATCGAAATGACGTTCCTCAAAACATCTCCGGCGGCGATGGCAATATGGCCGGTAAGCCACGCCATGTTTTGTTGCAGCGTGTCTTCCAGACTCCCCAGCCTGCTTCCAAACGGCTGCTGCTGCGCCCAGGCCCAGATTCGCTGAGCCTGGAGTATCCCAGGTGACCCAGGTGAGAGATCGAGCCGTCCGACAACCTGCGAAGCCTGCTGAATGAATACGGTCACAACCAACGAAAATGGAACGATTACAATGAGGGCAACCGCAACGGTGCAGATCAGCGCAGCAGCCGATTTACCGAATTTGCCTCTCAGTTGTTTGAATTGCGGATGGAAAAACGCTGCGAAAATCGCCGCCCATGCCAGCGGCTTCAAAAATGGCGCAATCACCAGGTAGGTCATGTACGCAAGCACCAGGACGCATGCGTAGAAGATGATCGCCGTTATTCGCTCACGTGTCAGTTGTTCTCCCACACTACGAACATGACACCGGCATGAGGAAGATACAAGACCCAACCTTGTGGGTGTGTTTCCACTGTAGGCGCGGTCTATGACCGCGCACAGTCTCTCGTTTATGAATAGTGTTTATGGATATTCAATCCGAGGGATCCCACTCCGACAAACTGTGCGCGGTCATAGACCGCGCCTACAGTGGGCCAGATTAACGGCGTCCGCTGTGAGAATCACCTCGACTGGCCGAACCATGTCCGGACTGATCGCCCGAATTGGAGGATTCCCTTCTCGTATTGGATTGCGCCGGTGCCACTTCACGAGCCGAGGGAACGTTGCGCGATGGCGAAGCATCCCGATACTGCGATGGCGCCACTTCACGCGCTGTAGGAACCGTGCGCGATGGTGTGGAATTCCGGAATTGCGATTGCGTCGGCCCCGGATCTCGGGACGTCACTACAGAACCAGGTTGCGGCCTTGCTTCACGGTTCAATAATGAGGGATTGGTGGAATTGGGCAGGTTGCTTCTCACCGGACTCGATGTTGTCAGCTGAGGGACATTCATCGTGCTCGGCGGATTCGTTCTCTGAGCAGGTGCATGAGTATCCTGGATTGGGCGCGGCGCCGGATCTCTGGACTGAACAGGCACTGGGGCATCCGTCCGGCGCGGCGTATTGCTGCGCAATTCATTCCGCTGACGGTCGGGTTCCCGCGTGGAAACCGGAGATGAAGGATTCTGCCGCTGGATTCCAACACGGTCTTGTGCCGGTACGGTGTTTCTGGACGGTGACGGCGCCGTTACCGCTCTGGGGGAAGAAGAAACAAATGAACTCGCCGCTCCATTCCTGCCGTGGTAACGATCCGCAAGTTCGCGGTTGGGATACGGAACGCCCTGCCGATGATTTTCATCGTGCGACCAGCGCGTATTGACAACCGAAGTGTTGTAGGAGCGCGCGTTCAGATTGTGGCCGTAAATAAATGTGTTATTCACCAGCACACTGTGGCCGGTCCATGCCGGACGCCAGCCCCAGTTGTTCCATCCCTGCCAGGCCGTACCGAAAAACAGGTTCACGGATATTCCGCGGTTGTAATACAGGACCGGAGCATGAGGAGAGTAATACCATCGAGGATACGGATAGTAGACGGACGGGCCCCAAATCCACAGCGGGTCGTATACAGGAACGTAAATAACGTAGGGATCCGCCGGTAGAATCGTGTAAATCGTCTGTCCGGAATCGTAGGTTCGGATGATCTGTTCCTGCGGCGAAGGCGATAGCTTGCCCAATTGGACGGCGCGCGCCCTCATGCGTTGAATGGCATCCATGACGTCGGATTCCTGAGCGAGAAATGCGTTTCCGAGGCTGGTGGTCCAGGCAATATCCTCTGTGAGGTAGGTTAGAACGTCGGGAAACGGTACCAGTGCCTGAATACTCGGATCCCAATCCTGCTGGAGGGCCGCATTGGTCAGAGCCGCTCCGGAGAGATTTGGATTTTTGGCCAGCCACTGACTGGCTTCTACGATTTCAAGCGGATATGTCGATCCCACCAGGATCTGGCTGATCAGCGGATCGGGATAGAGAGCGATAGGAGCGACCAAGTCCTCCAACTGATTCGGTGAGAGGTATGGACCCTGCGCTTGCTGCTGTGCCTGAACAGATGTCGAGGACAAAAGCCAGATAATGGCCGCAACGCTGAATCCAATCACAATTCCCTTGTGCTTCATCAATTTGGAAGTGGTCATCTTCGCCTCCATCCACCTTCGACGGCTCAACCTGCGTTATGGCTAAAGTTTTTCTAATGGAAGCAAATATCACAGATTTGGAGTTGCAGAGACTGAAGATAAATTCAGAATTGACGGCGGCCACTGAAGGCGTGGTCTATGACCGCGCACATTTTTTCAGACTGGAATTTTTCGGACAGGTATCCAATGACGAGAGATTGTGCGCGGTCATAGACCGCGCCTTCAGTGGGCTGCCATCGCAGAACTATCCTCCGATGCCGTCGGCGGTGATGTAGGACTCCAGGGAATCCAGCTGCTGGTGCAGATCCTGAACTTTTTCCTCCAGCAGGCTGCGCATGGAAACCATCGCCTGAATCTCGCCCTTTTCGTCGACAACCGGAAGATGCCGGATGTGGTTTTGCACCATGATGCGAAGCGCTTCGTCATTCGTGGTTCGCTTTTGAATCGTCTGCACGGGTGAAGTCATTACTTCTTCAATGACGGTGGTTTTTGGGTCGCGGCCTTCCGCCACAATGCGCAGCATCACGTCGCGTTCGCTGAAAATACCGACAAGGACATTGCCGTCGACGACCGCAATACTGCCCACTTTGGCGCCGGCCATGGCCTGGATTGCATCCAGCACAGTTGCGGTTCGCGAAACAGTCACCACGAATTTGCTGCTTATCGCCATATGATGCCTCCTGAATAATTGCGGACTAAACAAACTCCGAGACACGCTGCACGGGATTGTACAAAGTGTCGCGTTCCATGGGTTCGCGGCCGGCGTCGCGGATGAGTTTTTCAATCTCAGTTCGAGTCATACCCCGGTCGGTCGGGGTTCCGGCGCCATGAATGATCCGCTCTTCAACGATGGTGCCATCGAGATCGTCGGCTCCAAATCGCAACGCGACCTGGGCCAGATCCGGAGTCATCGTTACCCAATAAGCTTTAATGTGCGGAAAGTTGTCCAGCATCAGCCGCGATACGGCGATGGTTTTGAGATCGTCCAAACCGGTCGTCGCAGGCAAACTGGCGTAAAACGTGTTTTCGGGGTGAAACGCCAGCGGTATAAAGCACTGGAATCCGCTAGTCTCATCCTGCAGCTCGCGCAGCCGGATCAGATGATCCACTCGCTCCTCAAGCGTTTCAATATGTCCATACAGCATCGTCGCATTGGTGCGAATGCCGGACTTATGAACAATCCGGGCCACTTCGAGCCATCGGTTTCCGGAAATCTTATGTCCCGCAATCAATGGCCTTGCGCGTTCCGAAAAAATTTCAGCACCACCGCCGGGGCAGCTTCCCATACCCGCTTCACGCAGAGTCTCGATTACCCATTCCAGCGGCTTCTTCGTAATTTTTGTGAAAAAATCCAATTCCACCATCGTGAATGCTTTGAGGTGGACCAGCGGAAATCGTTCTTTCAGTCCCCGAATCAGATCGACATAGTAGTTGAACGGAAGATCCGGATTGAGTCCGCCCACGACGTGAAACTCCGTCGTGGAGTCGGTGTGCTCGGCTTCGGCGAAGCGAAATACCTCGTCGAGCCGCATGGCATAGCCGCCTTCTTCACCCGGCTTGCGGGCATAGGCACCCTGACATAACTGGCAATCGATGGCGCAGACATTGGTGTAATTGATATGCCGGTTGACGTTGTAATACGCCAGATTTCCATTCAAACGCTCACGGACGCGATTGGCGCAGCGCGCCAATGTCATCAGTTCGGATGTGTGGTACAGGGCCACACCATCATCGAAAGACAAGCGTTCGCCGCTCTCAACTTTTCCGACAATGGAAGACAGTGCGCTCATAAGAAACCGAAATTATACTTCAAATCGGTCAGGGGCGAAGGGTTCGAGAGCGACCGGCGGCGCTTCACCTTCGATCAAAGCAGTAACGATCGATGCCGTGATTGGAGCCAGAAGTATACCGTTGCGATAGTGGCCTGCGGCGTAAATCAAGCCACGAATACCGGCGTGTCCCAGCACCGGCAGTCCGTCTGCGGTTGCAGGGCGTAAGCCGGTCCACATTTCGCGAATTGCGAACGATGCGGTGTGGGATGAAATCTCTTGTGCCCTAGCCAGCAGCTCTCCAATTCCTGCAGGAGTAATGTTGCGATCCATTCCGGCATCCTCATTGGTGGCACCGACGACAAGCTCCCCATCCTTGCGCTGTACCATGTAGGAGTGTTCCCACCGGATCAATCTTCGAAATAAAGGCATCGGCGCCGTTAAGGAAAGAATCTGCCCTTTTCGCGCTTTCATGCGCAGCCGCGGACGAAGTCCGAGGATTTCAGTCGATCGAACTCCGGAAGCGATGACAACACATTCTCCCGAGATGTTTCCAGTTTCGGTCTCGACACCTGACACCTGTTCATTCTCGTGTAGGACCGCACGCACGCGTTGTCCGGCCTGAACTTCGACACCGCTGGCAACGCATGCTGCTTTCAATGCTTCCAGCAGTCGGCGCGGCCTCACCTGAAATTCACCCGGCGTGTGCACACCTCCGGTGACTTCCAGAGTCAGATTCGGCTCCAGCCGTTGAACATCTTCGGGAGTCAGAAACTCTGAAGAAAAACCCGCGTCGTGTTGCCACGCCATTCGCTTTTTCAATGCGTTCAGTGATTGTTTTGATGTGGCAACACAGAGAAGTCCGGACTCATCGTATTCCGGATCCAGACCGGATTGAGTCTGCAGGCGTCCGGCCCAGAGACGGTAAAGGCGAAGGCTGGCCGCGCAAAGTTCAAAAAAGGCATCCGGACGTTCCGATTCACTGAGGGGAGCGAGCATTCCCGCCGCGGCCCAGGATGCTGCGCTGGTGGGATCTCCCGGATCCAAAACGGTGACCGATCTTCCTTTAGCGGCAACGGCTTGAGCGATGGAAAGGCCAACCACACCGCCCCCCACCACGATGACGTCAGGCATCTGGCCATTCTACATGAACCGCACGCTGTGGCTTCGTGCTACTCTAGCCTTCTCGCCATGAGTGCCCGGTCACGTCAGACATTTCAGCAGCTAGTGACATTACCTGATGGAGCCATACCGCTGGCTGAAGCCGCTTTGCTGATGGCATGTGAGGAATATCCTCAGTTGACCATAACTCCGTATCTGGATCAGCTCGATGACATTGCCTCACAAATCCGGCAAACCATGGGCTCCGGCGATTCGCCACTTCAGATTGTCGAAAAGATCAATGACGTGCTGTTTGGCATCCTCGGATTTCGCGGCAATACTGAAGACTATTACGATCCGCGTAACAGTTTCTTCAACGACGTCATGGAGCGCCGGGTCGGTATACCAATCACGCTCTCCGCAGTCTATCTCGAGATTGCGCGGCGCCTGTCGTTCCCGTTGGCAGGCGTGGGAATGCCCGGTCATTTCCTGTTGAAATACAACGACCGCTCCCAGGAATTCTTTCTGGATCCCTTCAATCGCGGCGATCTGCTGTCACAGTCCGATTGCGAAGCGCGTCTGAAACAGCTTTATGGCGATTCGCTGCAATTCTCCGAACAGCTTCTTGCCACCGTCACTCACCGCCAGATTCTGGCTCGTATGCTCAATAACCTGAAGGCGATCTATTTGAAGGGACAAACCTACGATAAGGGCCTTGCCATCGTCGACATGATGATGCTGGTCAATCCTGACGATGCGGACCAGTACCGGGACCGCGGCCTGTTGAGGCTGCGGCTGCGGCAATTTGAAAAGGCCATTCGCGACCTGGAGCATTATCTCAAAGCTGTCCCCGGCGCGAAGGACCGCTCGGAAGTCGAGGAGCACCTGCTCAAACTTCGGCGCATTCAGGCCATGATGAACTGAACCATGCGGCGCAAATTAAAAGATGTCAGGCGCGTCGTCGTCAAGCTGGGCTCGAATTTGTTTTTCGATACGAATGGTGAGCTTGCTCTCGACCGAATCCTCTCTCTGATCGACGATCTTGCCGCAGCGCGGCTCGCCGGCACCCAAATCATCACCGTCTCTTCCGGGGCAGTGGCGCTGGGCGCCAATACTCTGAAGATGAAATCGCAAAGCGCGCTGCTTGCACAAAAACAGGCATTTGCCGCGGTTGGACAAAGCCGGTTGATGAGCATCTATGAAAGCGGGTTTGGCCGGTTTGGTCTGGTCCCCGCCCAGGTTCTTCTGACTGAAGAGGATTTCTCAAATCGCAAGCGCTATTTAAATCTGAGAAACACGCTCATGACATTGCTCGACATGGGAGTAATTCCGGTCATCAACGAGAACGATACCGTCGCAACCAGCGAGCTGGAAGTCTCCGAGCGAACCGCAAGTTTCAGTGACAACGACAAGCTGAGCGCGCTGGTCATGAGCAAGCTCGAAGCGCAGCTTCTGATATTGCTTTCCGACGTCGACGGCCTTTTCACCGACAACCCTCACGAGAATCCAGGCGCGGCACAGATAGAGCAAGTCGACGAAATTACTCCCGAAATCGAGGCGCTCGCAGGCCGCAAATCGTCTCGCGGCCGCGGCGGAATGGCGACCAAACTTCAGGCCGCAGCCATTGCCATGAATTCCGGAGGTATGGCGATTATCGCCAATGGATTGAAACCCGGAGTTCTTCAGAGGATATTTGCCGGCGAACCGGAAGGCACACTGTTCTCTGGAAAGATGGAAGGGCTATCCGGCAAGCGCCGCTGGATTGCTTTCGCCTCATCGGTATCCGGCCGTGTTCACATTAATGCCGGAGCCCTCGAGGCGGTTGCTCGAAAGAATGCGAGTCTCCTGTTTCCAGGTATTACGCAAATCGAAAACAGTTTCGAAGCAGGAGATGTCGTGGCGATTGTCGGTCCGGAAGGGACGGAACTTGCCCGCGGAATTGCAAACTACTCGAGCGCCGATGCGGTGAAACTCATCGGTAAGAAATCGGAAAATATCGGACTGCTGGCTTCAACAAGAAACTACGATGCATTCGTGACTCGCGATAATATTGCATTTCTGGCAAAGAACCATGACTGAAGTCCGACAACAAGCCGAACGGGCGAAGCAGGCCTATTTCAAACTCCAGAAGATGGATCGAACGGCCCTGCTGCGCGAAATCGCACAGGCGCTCGATGCCAATGCTGCCGCGATATTCGCGGCGAATGCGGTAGATCTCAGCGCTGCGAAGGACACACTGTCGAAACCGCTATATAAGAGATTGATTATCGATGAACCCAAGTTGCGGGATGTCATCGATGGAATTCGGCAGATCGCCGCGATGGAAGATCCTGTCGGCCGCATCATTGAAGAAACGGAACTGGATGAAGGACTGATTCTTCGAAAAGTAAAAACTCCGATTGGAGTGATTGCTGCAGTTTTCGAGTCGCGCCCGGATGTAGTGCCCCAGATTGCGGCGCTGGCTATTCGCAGCGGCAACACCGTCCTGCTTAAGGGCGGCCGTGAAGCTGCTCAAACCAATGCGGCCCTGGGCAAAGCAATCGGCTCCGCGCTTGCCGCCCACGGTATTGCGGATGCCGTGCAACTGGTTTCCACGCGTGAGGAAGTGGCGGAACTGCTGGGAATGGACGACCTCATCAGCATGGTTGTGCCTCGCGGATCCAATGAAATGGTGCGCAGCATTCAGGAACGAACCCGCATTCCGGTGCTCGGTCATGCCGATGGCATCTGTCATGTGTTCATCGATCAATCGGCGGACCCGGAAAAAGCCGTTCGAATCGCCATCGACTCCAAGACGCAGGCTCCCTCGGCTTGCAACGCGGCAGAGACGTTGCTGGTTCATCGCGGATTTCCACACCGCGAGAAGATGCTGAATGCTTTGAAAGATGCCGGCGTGGAGTTGCGGATAAACTCGGAATTCGGTCATGAGTTTCTGGATCTCATTATGTCTGTCCGCATCGTCGAGAACATGGATGAAGCCATCGAACATATCCACCGATACGGATCGTCGCATACCGATTCCATTGTGACGGAAAGCCCGGAAAACGCCCGGCGATTCCTGGATGAAGTGGATTCGGCAGGAGTTTACTGGAATGCCTCTACGCATTTCGCCGACGGCTATCGTTACGGACTTGGCGCCGAAGTGGGAATCAGCACGAATCGAACCCATGCACGCGGCCCGGTTGGCGTCGATGGATTAATGATTTATAAATACCAGCTCATCGGAGACGGACACATCGCGGCCACCTATAAGGGGCAAAATGCCAGGCCATTCACGCACCGGCGCCGTATTTAGCGCTCTTTTTCGAGGAAAAGTGTCTAAAAAGTAATGAGGCGAGCAGCAGTTGCCATCGCTTTCATTCTTGCTATTCGCACTGCCGGGCCCGGACAGACGCCCACTCTTTCCCCGCAGCAGATTCGGGAACTTGTACGAGAGTCGGCGGACAAGGACCTGGAAAACACGAAGCGTCAGAGAAACTACACCTACATCCAGCGCAGCGAACAGCGCCGCCTGGATTCACACGGCCGAGTGACTTCCACGGAATCCAAGACGTACGAAATCATGGTTCTGTCAGGAGAGCCCGTACAGAAACTCATCGCCAAAAACGACAAACCGCTGACCGAAAAAGAAGCACGGGCCGAAGAACAAAAAATCAAAGATCTTGTCGAAAAGTTTCGGCGCGAAGACGAGCCGGCTCGAAGGAAGCGGCTGCAAAAGTCCGAAAAACAGGCTGCGGACAACCGACATTTTGTTCTGGAAGTTGCCGATGCCTATCAATTCCGATTTTCGGGAATTGAGGAGATTGGCGGACGCCGGGCATATGTCATCGATGCGGATCCGATTCCAGGATATAAACCCAAATCCAAAGACGCCCGATGGCTGCCAAACTTCAAGTTCCGGGCATGGGTGGATGTCGCAGATCGTCAGTGGGTCCGATCGGATATCGAATGCATCGACACCGTTTCCTGGGGGCTCTTTCTGGCGCGAATTCACAAGGGATCCAAAATTCGCCTCGAACAGGTTCGGATCAATAACGAAGTCTGGCTCCCCAAACACGTTTCGGTATCGCTGGACGCCCGCGTCGCCGTCTTCAAGAACCTGGACATGGATATCGACGTCTCCTTCCGCGACTACAAGAAGTTTGTCGCAGAAACTGAAATCGTTCCGCTGGATGTTGATCCTCCGCCGCCTCCCCGGTGAATGAACAGTGGGAGTTCGAATCCATGTCTTCAAGGCGTCGCCTCCTGCGAGAATTCGGCCCACTGTAGGCGCGGTCTATGACCGCGCACAGTTTTTCAGACCTGGTTTCCTCGGAAGAGATTTTGCGCGGTCATAGACCGCGCCTACAGTGGGTCATCGTGATGACAGATTTCAGATTGACCCGCTCCGACAATTCGGGTAACCGTTACATTCCTGAAATTCAGCTATGAGTGATGTCCGGCAACATAACAAGCCGCGAGGCGGCAGTTTTATTGATCTGAATGACCGGGTTTCTGAAATCTTTTCTCCCGAAGATTTTTCAGAGGAACAGATTCTGATACGCGAAACGGCAAAACGGTTTGTCGAGGAAGAAGTGTTGCCGGAAACCGGCAGAATCGAGCGGCAGGAATGGGACGTCACGGTTCAACTGTTGAAACGGTGTGCGGCTCTGGGATTGGTGGGACTGGAGATTCCCGAAAGTTTCGGAGGGTCCGGCCTCGATCGCGTTTCCGCCATGATCGTGGCGGAACAAATGGCCCGGCTGGGATCGTTTTCAGTCTCCTGGGGAGGGCAAAGCGGAATCGGTTCTCTTCCGATTCTCTATTTCGGATCCAACGCTCTCCGCAATAAATACCTTCAATTGCTCTGCAGCGCGGAAAAACTCTCTGCGTACGCTCTCTCCGAAGCAAACAGCGGCTCCGATGCGCTTGCCGCCAGAACAACTGCGGTTCGAAGATCCGACGGCAACCACTGGATTCTGAATGGCGAGAAAATGTGGGTGACGAACGCGGCATTTGCCGACATCTTCATTACCTTCGCGAAGGTGGATGGGCAGCTGTTCTCCTGCTTTGCGGTCGAAAAAGTGTTCACAGGCGTTTCTACCGGAGCCGAGGAACACAAGATGGGGCTTAAAGGCTCATCGACACGGCCTCTTGTTCTCTCCGATGTCCACGTTCCGGCGGAAAATCTCATCGGTCAGGTCGGGAGGGGACACGAGGTTGCTTTCAACATCCTCAATATCGGCAGGGCCAAACTCGGGGCTTCAGCTACGGGGGCAAGCAAACTCGCTCTCGACGATTCAATTCGATACTCCACACAGCGCATCGCCTTTGGAAAATCGATTTCGAGTTTCGGCGCAATTCAGCACAAGCTTGCCGAAATGGCCATTCGCATCTGGGTTCTTGAAGGAATGGTTTATCGAACGGCCGATTCGATGGACCAGGTGATGGAAGGCGTCGACCTTGACGACGGGCCTGGCGTGTTGCGTGCACTGCGGGAATTCGCCGTGGAATGCTCGATCGTAAAGGTTTTCGGATCGGAAACTCTCGACTATGTCGTTGACGAAACCGTTCAGATCCACGGAGGATATGGGTTCAGCACAGAGTACCCGGCGGAACGCTACTATCGCGATTCGCGTGTCCACCGGATCTTCGAAGGCACCAATGAAATCAATCGGCTCATGATATCCGGCACCCTCATCAGGCAAATGAGCGCTGCAATGGAGGGACCGCACAACTCTGACGGGCTTTCTGAAATGGGAGAAACTCTGCCCATCGTCAAGACCGTATTCGCCGCGCTGGTCCGTGCCGCCATTCAAAAGTATGGCGAGTCGTTTTGCAAAAACGGAGACGAACAGGAACTTCAGATGCTGCTCGCAGATATTGCCATCGAGATTTACGCAATGGATACGGCATTTATTCGAAGTCGAAAGGTGATGGCCGCCGGCGGGTCCGAATTTTGCCGCGACATCACGATGACGTATCAAAGTGATGCACATTTCCGAATTGCCCATGCGACCGGTCAGATATTGGCACGCCTCGGACTCCCTGAAAATGTTGCCGCGACAATTCTGAAACCGCTGTTAAATTGGCGGCCGGCGGACACTGTTGCTGCCCGGCGTCGAGTCGCCGCACACCTGCTGCAATCCGCACGATATTCCATATAAGGTTTGTCCATTACCGAGCGCAATTGCGGTATGATAAACACCCTTCTCGACAATCTGACAATCGGCATTTTCAGGGAGAGTTGGGTCATGAGATTGGACCGTTCGCACTGTAAGCGTCTCGCCATCTCGGCCGGCACTGGCGATGCGTGGATTCTGAAACTGACAAGTGGACGAAGGGCATCCTAATGTTGCGCGCCCAATGGAAGACTCGCGAAATCGATCGCTTCCTGAGTGAGCTGAGTGCCGCGTGGATGCCGGCACGCGATGAGAAAACCCTGTTGCGCGTCACTGCGGAAGCTGTCGGGCGCCAACTGCATGTCGATCACATCTTCTTTTCGGACGTCACACCAGACGCATCCGCGGCTACGGTTGAATACGTCGACACTTCTGAGGGGCCCTGCAGGAAAGGGCCGTTTGCGCCCGGAGACTATCTTTCAGAATCCGGCCGCGCCGATCTGGTTGCCGGACGGCCTGTCGTGGTGTCGGACGTGACCACGGATTCCAGAACTGGATTCGCCAGTGTGAAGTATCTTGAAATCGGCATCTGTGCATTCGTCAGCGTGCCGCTGCGCAATGATGCGGGGCTCCAGGCCACACTGAGCGTCAATACCAAGAGTGCTCGAATATGGCTGCCGGACGAAGTACAGCTGTTGGAACACGTGGCGGCCCGGTTATGGCCGGCTATAGAACGCGCCCGTGCCGAAGACACGCTGCGTCAGAGCGAGCAGCGGCACGGATTTCTGGTCCGGCTCTTCGATGCACTCCGGCCGTTGAGTGAACCTCATGAAATGCAGGAGGTAACCGCTCGACTGCTCGGTGAGCATCTGCGGGTGAATCGCGTCAACTTTGCGGACATCGAGGGGACAAACTATATCGTCAGGATTTCCTGGGCCAAAGACGTTGCGCCATTGACAGGCAGCGGGCCAGCCTGGCTTTTCGGAAAGGGGCTGTCGCAACCGTTTCGGAGCGGCGAACCGGTGAGCGTAAATGACGTCCAAACCGACCCCAGACTTACTAAAGATGAAAGTGTCAATCTGTTAGCGAACCACATCGCGTCGTTCGCCGGCGTGCTGCTGCGAAAGGGCGGGCGGTGGGTATCGGTCCTCGGCGTTAATAACACCCTACCACGGGAATGGACGCACGCTGAAGTCGAACTCATTCGCGATGTCGCCCATCATACCTGGGAATCGATCCAACGGGCCCAGGCTGAATTGGCGCTGCGAGAACGCGAACAGCGTCTGCGGCTTGCCCTCGATGCCTCTGGCGGCGGCTCCTGGATCTGGGACGCCACCACCAACCGCCTGGACTGGGACGATCACTTTCGTACGATGTACGGCTTCCCAGCGGGACAAACCCCGACCGTCGATGCATGGCCGGCACGTGTGCATGAAGAGGACCGGCCTCGCCTGTTGGCCCTCCTCGCCGAAACTCTGAAGTCGAAGACAGTGGAATCCTGGGACAACGTCTTTCGTATCGTACGGCCCGACGGAACGGTGTTATGGATTCAGAGCCGGGGCCACGTTGACCGTGATGTCCATGGCAATGTCACACGGCTCACTGGACTGGAACTGGACATCACCGAACGCCGCCGCGACGAAGAGGCTATTCTGGCGCGGCGTGACGAGGAACACGATCGCACATTGCGTATGCTTCTCGAGACCGCGACACAGGGAATCCTTTCCATGGATTCCGCAGGCAAAATCGTTACCGCAAATCGGGCACTCGAAGAAATGTTTGGATGGTCTCCTGGCGAATTGTCGGGACAGTCCGTGGAACTACTGTTGCCGCCCGAACTGAGAGGCCGCCACATCGATCATCGAACCGCATATTTCCTCGCACCTTCGCCGCGAACATTGGGAGCCAGTTTGAGTCTGCTGGGGATGAGGAAGGACAGATCCACTTTCCCCATCGAAATCAGCGTGAATCACGTGGCAACACAATCCGGCGGGCATGCCATTGCCTTTGTGACCGACATCAGTGAGCGCAAGGAAGCAGAGGAACAACTGCGCCGGAGTCACGCGGAGCTGGAAGACCGAACTGCCGAACTGGAGCTGCGCACCGCTCAATTGAGCCGTCTGGCATCGGAACTGACTCTGGCTGAACAGAATACCCGCGAACAACTGGCCAGGACACTGCACGATGGTCTCCAGCAATTGTTGTTCAGCGCTTCGCTGCGGCTCGATCGGCTGTCTCAGCGTGGCGCACTGGGTACCAGCGAGTCCGAGCTTCTCGCGCAGGCACAGAGCAACCTCGACAACGCCATCTCCGCCTCACGCTCACTGAGTGTGGAACTGTTTCCACCGGCATTACACGGCACGGGATTACCGGCTGCCGTAACCTGGCTGGCGGAATGGATGCGGGAAAAGTATGGACTCGAGGTTCAGTCTTCCGCCGATCCGCTCGCAAACTCAGAGCGAAGGGACGTCCGGACACTCGTTTTCGAATCCCTGCGTGAGCTTCTGTTTAACGCCGTCAAACATGCTCAGGTCGATCGAGTCACGGTAGAACTGATGGTGGGGGAGGACGACACACTTCTCGTCACCGTAACAGATCAGGGGATAGGGTTCGATCCGGCAACGCTCTTTAACCGGTTTAACAGCCAAAGAACTGGAATGGGGTTATTTAGCATCCGTGAGAGGCTGATGCTGTTGGGTGGTCGATTGGAAGTGGAAAGTAGTCCCGGACAGGGTACCCGATTCCATCTGGTCGCACCCAGGGGCACTGGCAAGGGCTCGCTCAGCACAAGCGTATCTTTAGAAGTTGAGACACCGGGGCACCCTGCTCATTCCCTCTTGAACGAATCACCTTCAAGACAACTCCGAATTCTGATCGTCGACGATCACACTGCGGTGCGCGAAGGACTGCGTGAACTGTTGCTGGACCAACCGGAGTTCCAGATCGTGGGCGAAGCCTCCAACGGGCTGCAGGCCATTGCGCAGGCGCGCGCGCTGCGGCCAGACGCCATTGTGATGGATATTTCCATGCCTGAAATGGATGGCATCGAGGCCACTCGCCGCATACACGCCGAACTTCCATTCATTCAGATCTTCGGGCTCTCGGCACATGAGCGTACCGAAAATCTCCTTGCCATTAAGCGGGCCGGAGGCACAGATTACTTCATCAAGGGCGCCAACATGCAGCGTCTTGTCGATTGTCTTCTCTCGATTCGGCCAGGCACGATCGAATTTCGCAAGACGGCGATATAAGCACCAGGCTCTGGAACTAAATGAGCGAAAGAGACTGAACCACCCACAATCCCACAAGTACAACCGCCAATACGCCCCAGACTACTCCGACGACGTGAATGTATTTTGTCAGGACATTGACTCTTCGCCGAATGACCGCCTGTTCCCGATCCAGATGAGCCTCCGCCTCATCGAGAATCAAGTGATCGTCTTCTTTCATATCGAGAAAACCACGCCACAGAAACATGGCAAGGGCCACCGCAGTGACGGCAATTTCCACGAACAGCAGACTCGTCAGGGCACCGGTCATTTCGACCTCCTTCAACGATGTGTTCGATCCAGCGATGAGTTTTTGGGATTCGCTGGGGTATTTATGCTCCTCAATGAAGGTGGATGTCAAGGGAAGTAGTCACCGCATAAATGACAATTGAACATTGAACAGTGAACAATGAACAT
>JBGPBY010000106.1:0-17442 GCA_041481485.1 Terriglobia bacterium | reverse complement strand
GAATTATTCCGGCCGATGCTGGAGAATCGAAGATCCAGTCCCTCCTGATGAAATGAACTGTACACGTATTCGATTTTCTGCTGATCATCAGCGCTCAACGGAATTCCGAATTCGGCGATTTTCTTCCGCACTGCCGCCAAATCCCGCCGAAACACATCTTCTCCGGTTCGCGCCTGCCGCACGGCTTTCAGCAACTCCGGCAGAGCGGCGTTACGATTCACCGCAGGTACTTCCCTTGCAAAGAACAGGGCCAGATATTCCGCCCGGGTCGCCGCAAGTTCAAAAAGCGCTTTCATGAACAGGTGCTGCAGCATATTCTGGCGGCGGATGTCGACGATAATTGCCAGGGACGGCTTCGTCCGGGCGATATACGAAAAATTCTGATCCGGTCCCACTCCGATGTACACTCCGCCAGAACGAACGCGCTGCTGCAGCTCGGGAATGATGTGGAGATACGACGTTTCGTTGGAAATGAAGTTATCGGTATCGAAATAACCCTCGGGCTCGGACCACTGATCGATATATTTTGCGAAGTCCGCTCTCGAGACAGGGGAAACCGGCGCGGAAACAGACTGCGGCTGGCCGGCCCGGACAGGGACAGACCCGGAAGCCAGTGCGAGGACGAGCAATAAGAGATGGAACGGCCGGCGCATGAACAACACTATAGACCGGGATTTGTGATTCCGGAATTTGGATTTCTTTTCTAAAATAACCTTTGGAACCAAAGCCATGAAAGCGTTTCACACGACCGAGGTCAAAATTCGGCCCGCTGCGGAAAAGGATGTCGACAAGATGTGCGAATTTGTCGAGGAACTTCTCATCAAGTGGGAAGCGCGTGCCACGCGTCGAGACGCACAAAACGTTTACACGCATGTTCTCGACAATTCCGATCTGGGGGTCATCCTGGTTGCCGAAGTTCCGGACGCGCAGGGCAGTCCGGTGATTTGCGGTTTTGCTTATGCATCTTATGAATGGCGGTCAGAATTCGGCGGGGAAGTCATGGAACTGGTGGAGATGTATGTGGAGCAGTTTGCACGCAGCGCCGGCGTGGGACGAACATTGTTGAACGAGTTGATCGTGCGTGGGAGAGAACGCGGCGTTCACCGATTCAGCTGTCAGGTGCACCCTGGAAACTCCGCGATTGAACGCACACTCGAATCCTGCGGGCTGGATCCGGAACGCCGCACAGTCTGGAGCCTGAACTTTTAGCGGAATTTACGGCTTTGCCTTTAAAGCGTCTCTGTCGGCATCCATCCATGCCGGGACGTACATTTTCTGCACGTAATCCTTCAGCATGCGATTGGCCGAGTATCTCGGAATGACGGACTTGATCGATTCCCGGACAGTTTGAATCCAGCGCTTCGGTAATCCCTCATGATCGCGTTCGTAATACATCGGAACAATCTGTTGTTCCAGCAATTCATAGAGCGATGCGGCATCGGTCGTATCGTCGTAATGAACTTCCAGATCTTCTGGCGGATCGCTGATCGCCCAGCCGTTGCGCGCGTTATAACCTTCATACCACCAACCGTCGAGAATGCTGAGGTTGGGAATGCCATTCATCCCCGCTTTCTGGCCACTGGTGCCGCAAGCCTCAAGCGGAGCACGGGGATTGTTGAGCCAGACATCCACACCCTGAGTCAGGAAGTTTGCGGCATGCATCTCGTAGTTCTCGATAAACGCGACATGTCCGGCAAACTCCGGATCGAGAGCAATGGAGTAAATCTGATGAATCAGATGCTTCCCGTGCTCATCGGCGGGATGCGCTTTTCCGGCAAAAACGATCTGCACCGGCCGCCACCGGTTCAGCAGGATTTTCCGGATGCGAACCAGGTCCTGAAACAGAAGCGAGGCCCTCTTGTATCCCGTGAAACGGCGGGCAAATCCGATGGTCAGCGCTTCGGGATTCAGCAGCGTGCCCATGGCAATCGCCTGCCGCGCCTCGATCTGGCCCGCGCTCCACAATTCACGGGTTTTTTCGCGGGCAAATGAGAGCAGCTTCCTTTTCAAATCCAGGTGCAGATTCCAGAATGCCCGGTCCGGAATCTCCGAAATCCGGGTCCACAACGCAGGATCATCGTGCTTTGCGATCCAGTCGGCTCCCAGAAATTCGTCGAAAAGTTTCGCCAGCTCCGGAGCGATCCAGGTCGGCGCATGAACGCCGTTTGTGATGGCCGTAATCGGCACCTGATCTTCGGGTAATTTCGGCCAAACGGATTGCCACATCCGCCGTGTGACCCGGCCATGAAGTTCGCTCACGCCGTTTCTTCTGCCGGCAAGATTGAACGCAAGTACCGTCATATTGAATGAGTCGACGTAGAAACCCAGATCCATGAATTGCTTTTGAGTAATTCCAAGATCGTCCCAATAACCGGCAAAATGTTTTTCCATCATTTGCAGGGGAAATGCATCGTGACCCGCCGGTACAGGAGTGTGCGTGGTAAAGACGCTGGTAGCACGAACCGTCTCGGCCGCCTCCTCAAATGTAATTCCGTTCAAAACCATCTCGCGCACACGCTCGAGGAGCATGAATGATGTGTGACCTTCGTTGCCGTGGAATACCGCCGGCTGGATTCCCAGCGAACCCAACACCCGCACGCCGCCGATTCCGAGAACAATTTCCTGACGGATCCGGTGTTCGCGGTCGCCGCCATAGAGCCGCGCCGTCAATCGGCGATCTTCCGGTGAGTTCTCTTCCACATCGGTATCCATGAGATAAAGGACGACCGAACCCAGCGTGACGCGCCAGACTTCCACAAAGAGTTTCGAAGGACCGACTGAAAGCGGCACAAGAAGGCGTTCCTTCCCATCCGGACTTGCAGGTTCGACCGGCGCATTTTTCCGATCGAGAACTTCGTAAATATCTTCCTGCCAACCGTCGGAACGGATCCGTTGATGGAAATACCCCTGGGGATAAATGAATCCGACGCCGATCAGGGGAATGCCAAGATCACTCGATCCCTTGCAATGGTCGCCCGCCAGGATTCCAAGACCGCCGGAGTAAATTGGAAGGGAAGTATGCAGTCCGAATTCGGCGGAAAAGTACGCGATCTTCTGCTCGCTCAAGTGCAGAAATTCGCGCTCAAACCATTTGGGGGGCCGATGCCCGTTACCAAAAAATTGCCGGACTGCCGATTCATAATACTGAACGTATTCGGGATCCTCGGCCGCCTTGAGAAGGCGTGCTGGATCGATTTCATTCAGCAATCGGACTGGATTATGCTGGGTCTCTGCCCACAATTCCGGATCAAGCCGCCGGAATAATTCGCGCGCCGGTGGATTCCAGCTCCAGCTCAAATCGTAGGCAAGCTGGGCAAGACGGCCAAGAATTGCGGGCAAAGCAGGGAAGCGCGGCGTTTCCATATCAGTTTAAACAGGCCCTGAAGCTTGCGGTGAAGTAATCCAGTTCTTCATCCGTAATATGGCCGACATGCCCGATGCGAAACGTCGAATTCTGAATCGCGCCAAGTCCTTCTCCGATCTGGATGCCAAATTCCTCATCAAGCCTCCGGATCAGGTCGCTGGAATTGAAACCCGCTGGAAAAAGTACACCGGTAATCCCATTGCCTGGAAGTTTCGCGTAAACATCCATTCCGCATTCCATTACGAAAGCACGGATCCGGGAGGCGACCTCAGCCCGCCTCGCGAATATGGCGTCCATTCCATGCGAGCGGATGAAGTTGAGAGCCGCTTCGGCCTGCATTAGAAGTGAAGTCGCCGGAGTAAAAGGAATGGCTGATTTATATTTCGCCCAATCCCAATAGAAACGCGGCATTCTGGCTCTCCGGTATTGTTCCCAGGCTCGCGGACCAACGGCGGCTATTCCCAGACCGGGCGGCAGCATCAGGCCCTTTTGAGATCCGGCAACAACGGCATCGATACACCATTCATCCATGAACATTGGCGAAACGGCCAGGCCGGAAACGGCATCTGCAACGAAGATTTTGTCCCGGCTTCGCAGATAGGACCCGATGGCTTTCAGATCGATCAGCACCCCGGTGGAACTTTCACTCCAGGTCGCAAATACCACTTTTGCACGCGGCCATTCCTCCACGCTTCTCTTTACTTGTGCCAGCGTCACGCCGAAGCGCCAGTCCGTTTCAATTCTGTGAACCGTCAACCCAAACGCCGTCGCAATATGACTCCAGCGCTCCGCAAATGTTCCTCCGACAGCAACGATGACTTCATCTCCCGGAGACGTGAGATTGACAATCGCCGATTCCATGGCACCACTTCCGGATGCGGCAAGGAATATGATGTCGCCCGAAGTGCCGAAAAGCGGTCTGCAGCCGGATTCCAGCTGACCAAGAAGATCGTGCATCTTCCGGGACCGGTGATTGAACAGAGGTTTGTTTCCGGCTGCCTGGATTTCCTCCGGTAACTGCATCGGTCCCGGCAGCAAGAGCAATGGCTTCCTCATCGGTTTGAAATCATACCAGATGCAAAATTTCAAATTCATCCGGGATTGGTCTTGACAAAACCCTGTCGCTAGCGGAATTTCATCCATCGCGCCAAACGGAAAGGATTTCTGAATGACGACCCTTCGCAAACCGCTCTACTTTCTGCTCGTCTGTTTCCTTGCAGCGAACCTCGTATCGCAAACCACAAGAGCCCAGGAGAGCCCGGAATACGAACACATACTGGTCGAAACCAACGGGGTCGGCGATCGGATCAGTAAGGCGATTCAAGCGCAAGGCGGCAGGGT
The DNA here is from genome assembly GCA_041481485.1 of Terriglobia bacterium. Taxonomy (GTDB): domain Bacteria; phylum Acidobacteriota; class Terriglobia; order 20CM-2-55-15; family 20CM-2-55-15; genus JBGPBY01. Next base: position 12,737 of record JBGPBY010000106.1, on the reverse strand, counting down.
CACCGCCGAACTTCGATACGCCGATGCGCTGGCCGCGGATGTTCCGGCAAGCTCCATCGAAACAATTCGAAATATGGTGGCGCCTGCGGCGATTTCAAAAGATGTGCGCATTCTCGGACCGCGGAACATCACTGCAGGCGGAATTCGCAACGCAAGGGAATTGCAAACCGGACCTGTCGTGACCAATCGGGCAAAATCGGGACGGCCGATTGTCTCGTCCGGGTTGTCCACATTTGCGTCCACTCATCCCCAGGCTTACGTCCTCAATAATCTTGGAACGAGAATCGACAAGCTGCATGCGCAGGGATTCACCGGAGAAAACACCATCGTTGCCCTTATCGATTCGGGATATCGCCCGGGATTTTCGTATCTGGATTCCGATCACTCGCTGATCGGCGGCATAGATTTTGTCGGCGACGGCAACGGATTCTCCAACATTGCCAACGACGGACACGGGACATTCGTGGCCGGTTTGATTTCCGGAAAGGGTTTTTTTGCCGTCAGCGATACACTGCACGACGCGATTCAGGCCTATGCTCCTGCCGCACTGGATCCCCAAACCGGCGAACTGGCTCTGATTGGAACCGCGCCATCCGCAAAGATATACGCCGTGCGCGTGTTTGGAGTGGACGCCAGCACGGGCGCGCCGCTTTCCGTCATTCTGAAAGCCATACAGCATGTCATCGACTTGCGAAAAGACTGGGACGAGAGTCATGGAACCCGAGGCCTTAAAATTGACGTCTGTAATCTGAGTCTCGGAGTCCGGACACTCGCAGCGGGTCGCACTCTGCTCGACCGTTCGATCGATGCACTTCTCAGAGCCGGTATTGTTCCGGTCGTCGGGACAGGGAATACCGGACCGTCCTCACTAACAGTGGCCAGTCCCGGCAGTTCCATGAGTGCACTGACCGTCGGCGGAATCACCAGAGCTGCAAATGACCGCATTCTCGCCGAACTCCTGTTCGGTCCAGGAACCGGAGCGCTATACCATCCATCGTCCGGAACTCAAACTTCATGGTTCAGTTCCCGGGGACCCAATGCAGATGGACGACTGGATCCGGATGTCGTCGCCAATGGCATGGCAAATTTTGCTCAGGGGTACTGTCCGGCACAGGTTGCGGATGCCTGCGATAATGATTTGAGTATCGCCAGCGGCACCTCCTACAGCACGTCGATTGTTTCCGGTATCGTCTTAGCGTTGCGCCAGGCGTTTCCACAGGCCACAGCAACCGAACTGCGCAATAGCGTCATTGCTTCAGGAAGACGCAGTCTGATCACCGACGGCTCCACAACAATCGATGACGGAAACGGCGTACCCGATGCCGTGGGCGCATTCAACCTTCTGAATCTTGGAAATGTCCCCGGTTATCTTTCAGACCCGGGAAATCCGTCTCCGGATGTCGAGCGCAACGTAGAACGAAATACCGACCTCGTTGTTTATTCGGGAAATGTTCAGCTTACGACTGGTTTCTTAAAGCCCGGACAGAGATTTGACCTGCTCTATAGAGTGGAGCCCGGAACCCGGGAAGTCATAGTAGCGCTGGATGATTTTCAGTCTTCGCTGCCCCCCAGCCAGCAGAATCCCTTCTTCGGCGGCGACGATATGTTCGTGAATATCCATAGCGCGAAAACGTCGTCCATTGGCGCCGCCGGTGACTATATCCTCGGGTTTTATACACAAGAATCGCCGTTCGTGTCTGTCGACAGTCAATTCCAGATTGACGATCCTGATACCGGAATCATGCGGATTACGTTGCTGGGAGACTTTATCAATGCGGGAAAAATATCCGCGGGAATCCACGTTCATTCCATCGTGGATGCGCTACCAGCACCTACCGTACGCGGCATCATTCACAATGGCGAAACGCGCACGATTCCAGTGGTGGTTCCTCCAGGCACCCATAATGGGGAATTCCTTTTGAGCTGGGGCCATGACTGGGGACACTATCCCACAAGCGATATCGATATGACCCTGATCAATCCCGTCGGGCGTATTTTCGTCAACAAGGATGGTAAGCAGCCCGGAGTTTCACAGGCCGGTCCCGAAAGAGCCAGCATCAAGAATCCGCATCCAGGGACGTGGCAGGTGCTCATCAAAGGATTTGATATACCGGAGGGTACAGATAATTTTGAACTTCGAGTAACGCTTGACGGTCAGATTCAATAAGTTAACTTTCCATTTCGCAAGTATTACAAGATCGCGAGTAAAATCCACGTCCGCCGGAAGTCCAGTAATCATGGCATTCTCTGCGTAGCAGCCTGCTGGAACCCAGTCCCATTGCGGGTTTCGGCTTGCCAGACCGTGGAAGTTTTCAACAGGAGCGGGTTTCAGGCGAATTGTCCTAACTCTTGAGAATTCTAAGCATTACATCGACGAAGGTGCGCGATTTCCAAATTTCCACAGGTATTTCCACAGGGTAAAGGCATGGTTGGACGCAGGACCTGGAATATGGAAGCGCCGGGACCCGTGACAGGCAGGGGTTTCTGCAAAGTGAGGCTGATTCCCCACATAACGTATCTTATGCGACATGGAATCCGAGCCGCTCATCCGGCCGCTTGTCGATAGCGGACCGCACGGCCAGTCGTATTCCCAACCGCGTTAGCGGTGGCAGATCCCTTTAGCCACCGGCGTCAGCCGGTGGAACAGCAATCCACGAAGAACCGAGTGCCGTCAGGCACGACAGATCCAGCAATTTTCTTGATCTGTCGCCGCTACGCGGCTCGTTTGGCTTTTGAGCTACAATTTCCACCGGCTTACGCCGGTGGCTAAGGAACTGCCGCCGCTAACGCGGCTGGGAATGCGATTGCCCTGCGATGAGCGTGCAAGAATGCGTCACCATCAGCTTCGATTAGTTGAAGCCGAAGCCCTTGTCCCTCATAATCAAACTGTGAACATTGTCGACACCCTTCAGCGTCCGATTCGCGACCTCCGCATTTCGGTAACGGATCGCTGCAACTTCCGGTGTACGTATTGCATGCCGTTCGATGAATACACGTGGATGGCGAAATCGGAAGTCCTGACGTTTGCGGAAATCGAACGCCTGGCGCGGGTTTTTGCTGGACTCGGCGTCACGCAGATCCGGCTGACCGGTGGCGAACCGCTCGTGCGGCGTGAACTGTATCGTCTGGTCGGTTTGTTGTCCGCGATCCCCGGGATCGACGATCTCTCCCTGACTACAAACGGAGCGCTCCTGGCGGAACAGGCTCAGGGCTTATTCGATGCAGGCCTGAAACGAATCAATGTGAGCATCGACACTCTCCAGCCGGAGCGGTTCCGGCAGATTACCCAGCGCGGCGATCTTGACGCCGTATTGACCGGCCTGTTCACGGCCCAGAGCGTTGGTATGAAGCCGATCAAAATCAACGCCGTGGTGATCCGTGGTTTCAATGAAGATGAAATTGTCGATCTGGTTTCCTTTGCGCGCAAGAACGGCTTCGAGATGCGCTTTATAGAATACATGGATGTCGGAAACGCCAGCGGATGGACTCTCAATAAAACCTTCATAAAAGCAGAGATACTGCGCACAATTGAAAGCGCTTTTCCGCTCCGGGAGACCGGTCGTGCGGGTGGCAGCGCGCCTGCGGTGGATTACGAATTTCTGGATGGTTCCGGCCGGATCGGAATCATCGGTTCGGTAACCGAACCGTTTTGCAGCAGCTGCACACGGGTCCGTTTGACGGCCGACGGGAAACTGGTCACATGCCTTTTTTCGGAAACCGGCTTCGACCTGAAGACGACGATGCGTGGCGGCGCTTCCGATCAAGTCCTTGTCGAGAAGATCGGTGCGATCTGGAGCGCGCGCACAGATCGTTATTCCGATGTCCGATGGGAGCGCCTCCGTACAGGCGGTGAGTACAAACCCGAATCGCACAAGAAAATCGAAATGATTACGCTTGGTGGCTAACACGCGAGTTCCCCGCTCACGTTCCCTCCTGGCCCTCTTCTTTTTGTTCTTCGTCATGATGGGATGTTCGAGTCTTTCCAGCCTGACTCCCGAATCCCTTCAGTCCGCCCGCCAGCGATGGGAAGCTTCAGGAATCACTTATTACCGCATGGTTGTCGAGAGTAAGAGCGACCGTCTCGCGTTAACTAAATATGAAGTGACGGTTCGAGACCTGGAGGTCATCAAGTTCTTGGAAAACGGTCAGCTGATGACTGCAGAAAGCGGGCATGCGTACTCCGTGGAAGGACTATTCCATGTTCTGGCACAGGAACTCGATCTTGCGAAAAAGCCGGAGTTACTTGGAGCGCCTCCAGGTTTCTCGATCTATCCAATGGCGTCATTTGACTCAAAAACCGGCCGTCTCCTGCGTTATCAGCGTTCCGTCGGCGGAGCGAAGAGTAGCATTGAGATCGACGTCAAGGATTTCGAGGCTCTGGGGAAGTAAGCAGCCTACTGTAATCCGTACCGCTTCAGCTTGTTCAACAATCCCTGATGGCTTAGTCCAAGAAGTTTTGCGGTCCGCCGTTTATCGCCACCGGTCTGGAGCATACCGCCGCGGATCATCTGAATTTCCAGGGTGGTCACGCGATCCTTGAGCTTTTGCTTTGAACTTCGGCCGTTCTGCGCAGCTTCGGAGTCGCCGGCTTCTGCGGGAGTTTCGAGGTGCTCTTCGCGCACGGATTCCGACAGATCCTCAATTCCGACCTGCTCATCGGAAGTCAGAACTACGGAACGGCGGACTTCGTTTTCAAGTTCGCGGATGTTTCCAGGCCAGGAGTATGCCATCAGCGCCCTCATTGCTTCTGAAGCGAAGCCGGTGATATTGCGCTCGAGTTCCTTAGCCTGTTTGCGAAGGAAATAACTGGCAAGCAATGGAATGTCGGCGCGAATCTCGCGCAGGGGAGGCATATGGAGATGAACCACATTCAGGCGGAAATACAAGTCCTGCCGGAATTTCCCATTCTGGATTTCTGCTTTCAAATCCTTGTTCGTCGCCGCGATGACCCGTACGTCAACGGGAACAGGTTTGCGGCCGCCGACCCATTCCACTTCCCTCTCCTGCAGAACACGAAGCAGCTTGGCCTGAGCCGTCAGGCTGAGATCTCCGATCTCATCCAGAAACAGTGTTCCGCCATTTGCCGACTCAATTCGGCCAACCCGCCGCTCCACGCCGGTGGCGACGCCTTTCTCGATCCCGAACAGTTCGCTTTCCACGAGCGTTTCGGGCAGCGCGGCACAATTCAACGCAACAAATGTTTTCCCACGTCTCGGGCTTCCGTTGTGCAGTGCGCGTGCCGACAGTTCTTTACCTGTCCCATTTTCCCCGGTGATTAACACCGATACGCTGCTGAGCGCTGTCTTTTCGATCAGCTGGCGGATCTTCGAAATCTTGGCAGACGTTCCCAGGATGCTCTTGGTCGAAAAACGGTCTTCAACTTCCTTACGCAGCGTCTCATTCTCCTCCAGAAGCGCCAGCTGCTTCGACTCCAGATCCGCGATGGCCTTGGCATTCTCCAAAGCAACGGCTGCATGAAGCGCCAGCGCCTCGACGAGTTGTTCGTCTTCGGGAGAGAACCTTCCGTTGTTCTTATTCAGAACCTGAAAAACACCGATGATGTCGCGGCGGATATTCCGTAGCGGAACGCTGAGAATGTTTCTGGTTTGAAAGCCGGTCTTGGAGTCGATTGAGGGATTAAACAGCGGCGAATTGTACGCATCCTCGACAACCATGTTCTTGCCGGAAAACAGGACTGCCCCGGCAATGCCAAGTCGTGAGTCGAAACGTATTGTTTCGGAAACCCCGGTGGCAGTCCTTGCCCAGAGCTGGCCGCTGGATTTGTCCAGAATGAAAATTGCGGCGCGCTCTGCTTCTACAAGCTTGGCTGCATCCACCGTGATGATGTTCAGGAGCTCATCGAAGTCCTTTTCGGCGATCATCCGGTGACTGATGGCCAGCAGCCCGATGAACTTATCGATGATGCTGTGAGGTTGTCTGAAATCCGTTGTAATTGGCACGGAATCATTTTAAGAAGAGGACACAGGAATAAAGCCTCAATTTCCTCTATCCTCTTCTTTTTTTTATCGGTCAGACGCTCCGGACGGTTCAATCCTCGAAGCCGGAGTCCTCTGCGTCGAGCGAATCATCGAAGACCAGAACGCCACCTTCCTTGAGCATCTGGCACAGCGGACAATCATCGAAAAAGTACTTGTCCGGATCGAACTCGCGAGTACGTTCCTGAATCACCTTCGCCGAAGGCTGGTCCAGATGTACGAGAACAAACGAACCTTTGCGGGAAATACGCGCACCCTTGCCATAAAGCAGACGAATCTCCTTGTCGGAAAGCATGAGGAATGTCCTGTGGGAAAACGCAAAGGGCTGGAAAACAGTATAGGTGAGGGACGGCGAATCAATAACGGACTGTTGGATTCTGACTGTTACGGTAATGGATTCGTCGTCGCGCGGCCAAAATCATCCTGGGAGCGGATGATGTCGTCTTCGCCGAAATAATCGCCGCGCTGGATCTCGATAAACACCAGAAGCCCTGATATTTCTGGGTTTTCGATGCGGTGCCAGGCACCTACGGGAATATCGACGGTATCCCCAGGATTGAGGGTGATTTCGCGATCGTTCAACGTCACTTTCGCCCTGCCTGCCACGGCCATCCAGTGTTCGGACCTGCGGAAGTGTTTCTGATAGCTCAGGCGTTTTCCCGGCAGCACTTCAATCCGTTTCACTTTGTGGGTCGAAGCATCGTCCAGAACGGTATAGGTTCCCCATGGGCGATGTACGGTTTCCGCCATGATTCAAACTTTAACATCAGTCCCCTGATCTATACTGGGAGATTATGAGTCCGGCGAATTCCGTCTTTACCGAATACGAACAGTCCATCATCCGCCAGATTGCCGTTCACCGTGTGCGGCCAAACCCCGTGCAAAGACTGCTGTCCAAAGCCGGAAAGCCGTTTGTCATGCTGATGAAATTCGGCCACGATTCCGGAATTCCTGCGGTTCGCGTCATCTCCGATAAGGTGCACGTCTGGGTGCAAGAGGGTTTGATCAAGACTATCCAGGCGGCGAATCACATTACCGGGACTCAGGAAATCATCCGCCGATTTGAAAAGCGCGGAATCCACGCCACGGATATCGAGTCGTTGCGGTACCTGCCAATCAGCCAGCTGGATGCGGTCGCCGATTCGTTTCGATTGCGCAGCTCCCTGATCCTCGGCGCGGAAGGATTGCTTCTCGGCGGTGCGACGACCCTCGCAGAAGGCGTGCCTGGAGCGCAGTTGGTTCTGCCATCCCTGATCCTCGCGGATGTCACGACTTCAATGACACTGCTTTCCCGCCACACCTGCCGCCTCGCAAGCACCTACGGGTTTTCAGCGAAGGATGCGGAAAATCTGCCGCACATCCTCGCGGCGATGGCGCCTCAAACCGACACTTCCGATGAAGGTTATCTGACGATCAAGGCTGCCGTCGTGACTTCGATCCGGGAATCCAGCCAGTTCATGTCGCGCACCGCAGGAGTGATGATCGACAGGCATCTGCTCGAGCGCGAAGCTCCACAGATGGTTCGCTTGATTGCGTTTGTTGCAGACCGGCTTGGTGTCGCCGTGACGGAAAAGGAACTTGGACTCCTCATTCCGATGGCGGGTGCGATTCTCAACAGCGGCATCAATATAAGTTTTCAGCACATCGGACATCGAACGGCACAGGATTACTTCCGCCGGCTCCTGCTGGAACAGCGCTACGGCGAGGAACTCGTTTCGTTCGCAATCAATCAGGAAGCCGCAAAACTCAGGGAGCGGCGAAAGACACCGTACAGCAACCTCAATCTTACGGGACCCGCGGCTTAGTAGGCTGTTTCATAAATACGCACAAGTATTCAGGGCGGCACAATAGCTGTATTCGCGATTCCCCACTGTAGGGGCGGTCTATGACCGCCCACAATTGCGAGGAGTGCAATCCTTCCAAATTGTGGGCGGTCATAGACCGCCCCTACAGTGGGAGGGGCAATCGCTCCATGCTTTCCCGTCTTGCATGATCTGCCGGAAGCGCCATCAGGAGATCGACCTCCTCCGCCAGATTCATAGCCGGACTCCAACCGACTGGATCAATCCCAAATCTTCCGCAATCTTCTGGAGCGGCGCGCGATACTGTGAGGACAACGGCACCATCGGCAGCCGGTAGTTTTCTTCAATCAAACCCATCATGGAGAGAACGGCCTTGACCGGTATCGGATTCGACTCCACAAAATTTGCGTTCATCAATGGTAACAACCGGTATTGGATCTCGCGGCCGCGTTTCATGTCACCCTCGAGCGCGAAATTCACCAACTGGGAAACCAGCGCAGGAGCTTCGTTGGAAACGACCGAAACAAGACCGTCGCCGCCAACGGCAATAAGCGGCAACGCCAGGGCATCGTCTCCGGAAAGGACGCAAAAGTCCGGAGGGCGATTGCGGATGATTTCCATCATCTGAACCAGATTTCCGGAAGCTTCTTTCGTTGCCACGATGTTGGGCAACTGAGCAAGACGCAGCATGGTGCCTGCTTCGATATTGCTGCCTGTCCGCGAGGGAACGTTGTAGACGATCACCGGACAACCGACTTCAGCGACTGCCTTGAAGTGTTCGAAGAATCCGTTCTGCGTCGGCTTGTTGTAATAAGGTCCAACCGAGAGGACCCCGTCTGCGCCCAACCGCCTGGCGCGTTCGGCGCCATACACCGCCTTCGCTGTCGAATTGCTGCCCGCGCCAAGTATCACGAGGGCCCTTCCCCTGGTTTCCTGAATCACGATGCTCAGCACTCGATCCGCCTCTTCCGGTTCCAGGGTTGCCCCTTCCCCAGTGGTCCCGCACGGAAAAATCATATCGATGCCGCCGCGCACCTGAAGATCGACCAGCCGCCGCAGCGCGGGTTCATCGATGGAACCGTCTTTTTTGAACGGTGTGACAAGCGCAGTGCCTGTGCCCTGAAACTTTTTCTTCGTCATGAGATCACTCCTACAATTCCACTTCGTCCATTGTATAGATTCCCTTTCGTCCGCGAAGCCATTCTGCAGCCCGCAGCGCACCAAGAGCAAAACCTTTGCGGTTCCTCGCCGTATGTGTCAGCTCAATCAAGTCCGCTTCGGAGTCGAAACCAACGGTATGCGTTCCGGCAAAAGTTCCCGTTCGCGTCGAAGTGACGTGCAGAGTATTTTCCGGAATGCGCCCGTCCATGCGGCCGGTTGCGATTTCGTTTTTGCGAGCCAGGCGGCTCGCGACAATTTCCGCAAGACGAAGCGCCGTGCCGCTGGGGCTGTCTGCTTTCTGACGGTGATGAACTTCATGTATATAAGGATCGTAATTGTCGAAGTTGCGCATCAAATCGGCCGCTGCTGCAACAATTCGAAAAAACACATTCACGCCGATGGAAAAATTGGCGGAATAGAGAATGCCCGACTGGGCCGTTCCCAAAGCCTCGCGAATTTCGGGCAGGCGGTCGTACCAGCCGGTAGTGCCGACGACGATATCTTTTTTGGCCGCGATCGCCGTTCGAATGTTGTCGACCGCAGTTGCCGGCGTTGAGAATTCAATGCAAACATCGGCATCGGCAAGCGACGTCACTTCGGCAGGCCGATCGATGTCAAAAGTACCTGCGATCGTATGACCCTGGGCCAGAGCGATTTCCTCGATCGTTTTCCCCATTTTTCCGTATCCAATCAACGCAATTCTCATGAGAGAAGTTTCCTGGCCAGTCGTTCGTACAGGGCTGCACCTTCCTGCAATTCCTGCTTGTTCATCTTTTCATGCGCAGTGTGCGCATCGAGAATCGAGCCGGGGCCGACCAGCAGCGGCTTGCCGACATTTCCAAGATACGGCACATCGCTGCCGAATGAGACCACTGTGGTATCAAATCCATCGACCACATGCATGATCTGCGGATCGGCTCCGCCAAGGATGTTCATGCTGGCCCGATTTCCGACAACCGTGCGCATTCTGGATTCGGCAGTCCGGCGCGGTTCGATGGTGCGCATCATGACGGATGCGGATGCATGGGCGGGAATGATGTTGATGGCCTCGCCACCGTTGAATTTTCCGATATTGAACGTTCCTCGACCCAGCAGCGGATCGTTGCCCCAGTCGGTTCCGGCACAATCGCTCAAGACCGACCACAATCCTTCAATGGCAGAAATCCCAGCTTCCGGATAGCCCGAATGTGCAGCCTTTCCCTGGACTGAAATTTCGGCCATGAATGTTCCCTTTTGGGCCCGCGCAAGCTTGTTGCCTGTAGGCTCGCCTACAATTACAAACTGAGTCTCCCATTTCAGCAGATTCGCCGCCTTGGCACCATCTCCGCTGGTCTCTTCTCCGACGACCAGAAGGAAACCGAAGTCCGAAACGCCGGACTGTCGAAGCCGGTCTCCGGCATTCAACATCGCCGCAATGATTCCCTTGGTGTCGCAGGCGCCGCGTCCGTATAGAAACGACTCATCCTGCCGAACCTCCAATACGGGTGGCACCGTATCGATATGGGTGCAGAACAGAATGCGTGGAGTGCCGGCATACGCCATCACGTTGAAGCGGCCCGGACCCACTTCCTGTTTGTCGATTTGGTATCCGGCCCGGCTGAGGTAGCTGGCGAGGAAATTTCCGATCTCCAGTTCTGTTCCGGTAATTGAAGGGATGTTCATCAGGCGAAGGGCCAGATCGAATGTATCGTGAATCTCCATGCGCAACGATCAGTAGACCCGCACTCGCAGCGAGTTTCAACGCCTTTTTCGCCGGAACCCCTGCAACCATGGTATTGTTCGAAGCGATCGCCGCATTTGTCCTCGGTGGAACGCGCCTCTGAACTTGTGACTGCCATTAAGAGATTTCTTGCTTTTGTAATTTTCGCCGCTCTCGTGATCGCCGGAACGATCTGGTATCTGACATCCCGCGGTTTCAGCGCCAGGACGCCGCCGGGATCCGTGGAGGCATTTGCCGCGCGGCAACTGAGGCGGCTCGCCATTCCGAATCGCGCCGCCGCGCTCAGGAATCCGATATCTCCGGGACCTAAAGTTCTTTCCGAGGCCATGGAGCACTTCGCCGATCATTGCGCCATCTGTCATGGCAATGACGGCAAGGGCAGATCGCACCTGGGTGCCGGCCTGTATCCCCCGGCTCCCGATATGACGCTGGACGCCACGCAACACCTCAGTGACGGTGAGCTTTATTACATTATTGAGAATGGCGTTCGCTTTACGGGAATGCCCGCATTCGGTACAACAACCGGCAATGACGGGGACGAAGACAGCTGGAAGCTCGTGCACTTCATCCGTCATTTGCCGATAATGACAGATGACGAAATTGCGCTGATGACGACCATGAATCCGAAGAGTCCAATGGATATTGAACGTGAACGACGCATTCAGGAATTTCTTCAGGGTGGCGATTCTCCGCCCGAAGATCACACGCAGCATCACCATTAATTTGGTTTAAGGAGACAACAATGCTTAGGAAGTTCGTAACTCTCATGACCGTCGCAGCCTTCTCCGCCGGTCTATTGATGGCCCACGGCGATCCCCTTCTGGGAACAGTCACCAAAGTGGAAAAGGATGTGGTTACCATTAAATCGCAGAAGGATGGCAAAGAAGTTCAGGTTCAGGTTATGGTCGATTCGAAGACCAAATACATGATCGGAACCAAAGCCGCCAAGCTGGCCGACGTCAAAGTTGGTGAAAAGGTATCCATCGACGCCATGATGGACACCAAGATGAAGATGTACGTTGCAGAGTCGATCACGCTGCCGGCGGCAGCCACCAAGGCTGCGGCAACCACGACCGCCAAACCAACGACAACGACATCGACAAAGTCAAAGACACCAGCAACGAAGTAGGAATGCGATTCCATCTGTAGGCGCGGTCTATGACCGCGCAATCTCGAATTGAAGGATCGTGCGCGGTCATAGACCGCGCCTACAGTTGCGTGCCGGAAAAGTCCTGACGTTTCATTTACGGCTACAATACGAAACCATGACACTTTCTGAATCCGATTTCCGCACATACAGCGACGCCGCTCTCGACCGGCTCAATCGCAAGCTCGGTGTTGTCGCCGAACAGCACGATGCAGAGGTCATGTATCAAAACGGAGTTCTGACCGTTGAGACGGAAGAACCCCATCCCGGCAAGATGGTTGTCAGCCCCAACGCCCCGGTACGTCAGATCTGGATCTCCGCTCTGTCTCGAAGTTTCAAACTGGACTGGAAGGAAAACGCGTTTACTTATTCAACTGGCGAAACTCTCGACGTTCTACTGGGCCGGTTGATTGGCGAACAACTCGGGACCGGTCCGATCGAGTTGTAGGGTGGTCTATCCGCTGTCTGTTCAGGATCTCGTCAAACAATATCGAACACCTGGAAAAGAACCGGTCCCAGCGGTCCAGGGCATCACGTTTCAAATTAACGAACACGAATGCTTCGGGCTGCTCGGGCCCAATGGCGCCGGAAAATCCACTTCGATGCATTGCATTTCGGGATTCTACCCGGCCACTTCCGGGCAGATACGGATATTCGATATTGATGTCCACGCCCAACCTCAGAAAGCCCGAATGTGTCTCGGTATCTGCGCGCAGGACGACACGCTCGACACGGATTTCACGGTGCTCGATCAGATGATACGGTACGGCACGTATTTTCGCGTGCCGGTTGAAGAAGGCCGCAGGCGGAGCCTGGAATTACTCGATCGCTTCGGGCTTCAGGACAGAAAGAACGATCTGGTCGAACAATTATCCGGCGGCATGCGGCGCAGGCTCCAGGTGGCGCGTTCT
>JBGPBY010000105.1:0-17555 GCA_041481485.1 Terriglobia bacterium | reverse complement strand
TGTCGAACCAATTGCTTGCGATGTCACGCGTTGTCGATTCGGGCGATGGAGGATATGACGTGTTCGCCAAGGGAGCGCCTGAAGCGATGGCGAGGTTGTGCCGCTTATCCGCGGATCAGATTCTGCCGCACGCGGAAGAGATGGCCGGTCGCGGATTGCGTGTCCTGGGGGTTGCACGCCGTCTGTCCTGGAGAAGAAGAAAGTGCAGCCAGCCTATTCGATTATCCATAAAATGGTTGCAAAAACGAGCGCAAGAGTCTAATTCTTAGCAACAATAATCGCTTCTGCCAATTCATACGTTCGAGTTGCGAAAGGTGCGAGCATGAAAGTGAATCGATTTCCTGGCGTGGCGTTCGTCGTGATTGGATTCTTTCTGGTGCCGGAGGTGTCAACAGCAAGTACCCTCGGTCATGACGATATACAAGTTAGTTTAAGTACTGTTAATCCCACTTGTTCGGTTCCTCCCTGCACTCAAACGATCGGACTGAGTTTTGATTTCAAGCTTGATCCACGCTTCTTTCCCACAATGGTATTGGACTTCACTAACATTCAATTTTCCGGAGGCGGACCACTTGGACTCCTGAGCCCCGGCCCCTTCTTGACGGATTTTACTGGTCCAACTTCCACATTTGGGGAAATGTTTTTGGGAAACGGAGCCGGAGACGAAATTGAATTTCGCTTTAGCGCGCAAGGGACCACTTCAAATATTGATATGTTCTTTCTATCGCTAGGATTGTTTTTTTCGTGCCAAACGTCGGCCTGCGTTGCGGATTACAGCCTGTTTGGGCGTCCATGTCTAGGCATCATTAATTGCGCCGACAACGCGAAATTCGTTGGAACCTTTTCGCAAACTGTGACAGGTCTGCCGGAACCGCCTTCCATTTTCATGATCGCGATCGGCTTCGTTTCACTCCTTACCGTTTGCCGCCTGCCGCTTCGCAATTGACTTGTCGAAGTTTCCGACACGACTTATGAATCCCTCCCTTTTCTGTTGTACAAAACAGGTGACTACCGAATCTTGTATTTCTAAATCTGATTCGAGAAGTGAAGGTGGAGAACCGTGGACGACAAAACTGTTGAGACCCGGATGGATGTCCTGAATTCTGAAAGCAGACGCCAGTATCCTCGAACTCGACCGTTAGAGATGCCAAAGGAGCTAGTGTTCAAAGAATACGTGCAAACAATGGCGTTCCCGACCGCTGAGAGTAGGGGAAGCAACACGAAGGGAAATCGGCAAGGCGACTCCGCAAAAAGCATTGTCATTTTGGGCGGCGGAATTACCGGGCTTACTGCCGCATGGGAATTGTCTCGGCAGACAAAGAATCCGATCCTCCTTATTGAGAAGAACAGGGTCACGGGTGGCCTGGCGAATTCATTTTCTGAAATCGGTCTGAAGTTTGATCTCGGTTCTCACCGAATTCACGAAAAGTATGATCCGGAAGTATTCTCCATCATCAAGTCGCTGCTTGGAGATGATCTACTGAAGCGGCCGAGACGGGGCCAGATTCGCATCGGGAACACCTTTCTCGATTATCCGCCTTCCATGTTCCAGGTGCTCACAGGGTTTGGACCAAGAGCTGGTCTGAGCATATTCACGGACTATCTAATTGCCGCCATTCGGCGAACGGCAGTTCGAAAACGCAGCCCCGCTTCATTTGAAGAATATGCAATCGATGCGGTCGGCAGGAGTCTCTACGAGAAGTTTTATCGGCCTTATGCACTAAAGCTCTGGGGAATTTCGCCCAGTAAACTTTCGCCTGAACCCGGCGTCAGCCGGGTGGTGAAGTTCAGTCGAAGGGCGATGTGGGAGGAACTCAAGCGCGGAATTCATGTCTCAGGAGGCTCGAAGTATTTCTATTATCCGGCAGACGGATTCGGGCAGATTTCCGAAAAGATAAAAGAAAAGTATCTGCAGAACGGCGGAAAATTGCTGGTCGATACGGTCGTTCAAAATGTCGAGATAAACGACGATTTTGAGATTGAAGCCGTACACGTCCAGATGCCCTGCGGCGGGAGCCGTCGAATCCCTGCAAAATTGGTCATATCCACTGCTCCAATTGATGTTTTGCACAATCTGGTTCGATTTCGGTCGGACAACCACGTGCCCCCACCGCTGGAACTCAGATGGAGATCGTTGAGAATTCTATATCTTGCCTCTTCGGAAGTGATTTCCACCGGCCACGAAACATATTACTTCCCAGGTTCCGACGTCCTGTTCGGCCGGGTGTCGGAACCTGCCATGTACAGTCCTCGCCTCAATGCTGCCGGCCACCGAAGGGCACTGGCAATTGAGCTGCCGTGCACCTACGAGGATGAAATATGGCAGATGAGTGACGGTGAACTTGCGGCGCGATGCATCGATACGCTTCGCAAGCAAAGGATCCTTCGCGAAAACCCTCACGGGCAGTTCGAATACTTCTCTCGCCGGATCAAGAATCTGTATCCAGTCTATGAGATTGGGTGGAAGGAGAAACTGGAAACAGCCATGGCGCGTTTCAATTCCATTGGCAATTTATACATGATAGGGCGGCCCGCCCTTTTCCTGCATTGCAACCTGGATCACTGCATGGTGATGGCCCTGAGACTGGCTCGATACCTGATGTCGGAAAGCCAGGATCGTGCCGAGTGGGAGAAGGGCCGCAGCACGTTCAGCAACTTTGCGCTTCACGATTAGAACGCAATCGTATGGCCCTGGAATTCAAGATTTCAGACTTCAACTATCCGGTCTCGATTCTAAAGCTGCGTGCCGCATTTGAAAAAAACCAGTGGCATTCCCAGGAGCAACAACGGCAATACCAGGAGCACCTTCTGCGCAATGTCGTGACCCACGCTTACCTGCATGTCCCCTACTACAGAACTCTTTTTGACAAAGCACGATTGAAGCCGTCGGATATCCGAAGCCTCGAGCATCTGGAAAAAATACCCATTCTGACGAAGAAGACGGTACGCGATAAGTTCAAGCTCTTGCAGGCAGACAACAGCCGCAAGTACTCCCCTCGGGTTGTTTGTACCAGCGGAACCACCGGGCAAAGGTTGCAGTTCTTTGTCGATAAACCATCGAATGTCCTGGAATTCGTCTATTACTGGCGGTACTGGAACTGGGCAGGTTATCGCCTCGGTGACTGCTTTTGTGAGTTTTCGAGCGTCTTTTTTTTGCAGACTCAAGATAAAGGTTCCAGGCTCGTCTACTTCCAGCGCATGACGAATCGGTTGCTGTTGAACAGCAGCACAATTACACCTTCGAGGGTAGATACTTATGTTGCTGCAATCCGAAAGCACCGCCCTAAGTTTCTTAAAAGCCTGCCTTCGGTTCTTTACTATTTTTCTCTTTCGCTTCGCGAGAAGGGCATCGACGATATTTGTTTTAAGGCTGTCTTTTCCACCGGAGAGATACTTCGTCCGCGGGTCAGAACATTTGTTTCAGAAATATTCCGCTGCAAGGTCTACAACTCCTACGGTCATATGGAACGGACGGTGGCAATTTCAGAATGCCCGGCCGGCGGTCTCCACATCAACCCGGATTATGGAGTTTCCGAACTCATCCGCCAGAATGAGTTTCGTTCTGCGCAGCCTGGCGATGGCTCGACTTCAACCGTCAGTGCAAAAATTGTCGGAACGTCGCTTCATAACTACAGCATGCCGCTACTCCGATATGAAGTGGGGGACCTGGTGAAGCTCGACACCGGAAAACATTGCCCCTGTAACCGAAAGTTCCCTCTGGTGAACTCCATTGAGGGGAGGCACAGCGAGGTGATCATTACTCCTCAAGGGGGAGTCGTCACCGGAGCTTTCCTGATATTTGAGGAGATAGATGAAATCCTCGCCGGACAAATTGTTCAGGAGTCCATTGCAGAACTGCAGTTAAAGGTCGTCACTACCCGCCGATTTTCAAGCCTTCATGAGGCGGCATTGATTGCAGCGCTTCGCAAGCTGACCGGTTCCGGTATGACCATTGTCCTCGAACGGTATGAATACATGGATTCGCTGATGCACGATGGAGGCAAATTCCGGACGGTAGTCTCCAAACTTCCCAAAGAGAATGGAAGCATATGGTAATTCCCTCAATCCCAGGTCTTGTAAAACTGGCATGGAAACATCCTCGGTATTTCGAAGGTCTCGTCATAAAAAAACTGAATTTCTTTTCGCGATATAAGTGGCTCGAAGAAAATTCCGGAAAGGATGACGCCGTCCCTCCGCCATTGGTGTTCAAACTTGTCCTGACTTACAAATGCAATCTGCGATGTTCTATGTGTTACGAATGGGGTGACGCCGGATGGTGCAAGGAACAACCCACAGGAGAAACGAATCTTGAACTCGACTGGGAGATCGTCGAGAGACTATTCGCGGAACACGGTGAACGCCGCCCGTCTTTCATCCTGATCGGCGGCGAACCCATGCTCTATGCAAATTTCCGGAATTTGGCCCATGCTTTGAAACGGCATAAATCTTTTGCAATCACCTGCACTAACGGCCTGCTCCTCGATCAGTTTTTGGATGAGAGCAACGACAATCCTTATCTCACCTACCTGGTTTCTCTGGATGGGTTACAAGAAGAAAACGATAAGCTGAGAGGCGCTGGAACGTATAACCGGATCACGCAAAACATCAGACTTGTGAAGGCGCTACAGTCGCCTCCCTACATTGGTATTCAATTTACGATCCGGCCAGAGAACGTCCGAATCATGTATGACTTTTGCCGAAAGATGGTTGATCTCGGCGTGGATTGGATTCTGTTGAATCCCTGCTGGTTCGTTTCAGAAGAGCAGGCCAGAGAATATGAACATTACATGCAGAAGCAATTCGGCATCACTGCCACTTCACATCTCGGGTATCTGCTCCCGTACGATCTGGATAAAGAAGAGTTTGTCCGACAGTACAGAAAAATTACGGACGAAAAATGGCCCATCCAGATTTCCTGTTACCTTCAAACACCGGAAGATATCTACACCTATGTGGACAAACCGCAGACGCCTCCGCGAAATTCGTTTTGCTACAAACAGTGGCTCAGAATGGATATCACGCCGGATGGGGCAGTCAGTCCCTGTGTCCTTTATCCCGACTTAACCTGGGGAAATCTGAAAGACAGTTCCGTCATGGAAATTTGGAATTCGCCGGAGTACGCCAAATTTCGAGTGATGCGCCGCGAAAACGTTCTTCCCATTTGCAGCAAGTGCGACGTGCTTTATCTCTATGATGCCAAGAGAAAGATTCTCTGAAATTGAAGATCTTTCGACCTGCTTTGAGCCGCCGGTTCTGATCGTTAGCACGATCGTCGGGCGAGGAATGTATTCGATCGGTGACGCAATTCTGGAAAGGCTTGGAACTGCTGGGGAGTTTCACCATGTCCCCATCGAAGAATTTGTTCCCGAGCAAGTCGTTCAGGAAGATCTCAAACGGTATAAGTTCATTTCGAACAGATTTCCGTTCCTCTTGTATCTCGTGTACAAGATTCCGCTGTTCTATTACCGCAAGTATCTGCGCGAACGGTTGTTCAATGTCGCCGATCTGAAAAAACTGAAGGATAAAATCGAATCCCTGCAGGTAAGGACTGTCATTTGCATCAGCCACCGCCCTGCCTTTTGGGTTTCGAATCTAAAAAGACGAAGTGGACTTGGTATTTCCGTATGGGGAGTATCCGGCGAATACGGAAAGAATTTGGGATGGAAGTATCAATTCTGGGATCAGATGGACGGCCTCTTATCACCCGTCGAACGACAAGACCTCGGTTTTGACCTTTCGACTCACGTCAGTTTTCACCAGATCTTGCTCCCCGCCAGAAAAGAATACACAGAGATTTCTGCAATCCTGGGCGATAAGAACCGGGTGCTTCTCGTTTGCGGTTTTTGGGGACAAGGTTCACTGCATGAAATAGTTCAACAACTCTCCAGCGCTCTCCCCGGATTGAAAATGGACGTTGTCTGTGGCGAGAACAAAAAAGCCTATGAAAACATCACAAGGTCTTTTCGTGACAATTCCAACATCAGCGTCTACGGCGTGGCGGAATCACTGGCTCCATTCATGAGGGCATGCGCGTCGGTCATCACGAAGCCAGGAATCTCTACACTATTGGAAAGCCAGGCCGCCAGACGAAAAATATTTCTTCTTCGGGGCATGCCGGTTGCAGAGGACAATAACGCCCGCTTTGCGATTCGACATTTCGAGGCCCAATGGTTCGACATGGATACGTTCATAAAGTGGCATGCGATTCAATGAGGCGGATCATTTGAAGAATACATTGACACCTCCGGAACAGCGACGCATTCAGGCTGAAACAAGCTTCTGGGATGAGGTGTATGTGAAGAGAGAAACTACGAGTCCGAATCTCGGAGGATCCAATTTGTGGGATATGGACGACTTCTTTTACAACCTTATCCACCGAAGTAATGCCAGGCGGATATTGTCCATTGGCGGAGGCATAGATAGCCTGGCCGTAAATCTCGCTAAAGCAGGCGCGGATGTCTGTTCCGTTGACGTGTCCCGCGTCGCTTGTGAGAGGACCAGACTGCTGGCCAGTCAGGATGCCTTGCAGGGCAGTTTGAATGTGATTCATTCCAGTTGCGAACAACTGGAGTTCGATCGTGAAATCGATCTGGTGATTTCCAAAGGGGTGCTCCACCATATCAATTTTGACAAGGGGGTTGCCCGCATCAAAAGGGCACTGAAGAGTGGCGGAGTCCTCATCGCTATTGAACCCATTTGTCTGTCAAGCGTCATCGGGTGTTTACAACATCACTTTCCATTCCACCCGCAGGAAGTTGTCACTGCGGATGAGATTAAGCTTTCTGGCCGGGAATTAGGTCTGCTTCGGCGTGAGTTTTCCAGGGTTGAGGTTCAGTACTTCGAGTTTCTGTCGCGGCCGTCACTCACATATATCCTGGGCAAACTCCATGCTTCCCGGCTCGTACCAAAACTACAAAAGTTGGACGCTGACTTGATTAAGCATCTGCCGTATCTGCGCCATTACTGTCAACACGGTGTCATCGAGGCAACAAACTGAGGGATTGTTATGCGAAGAGAGCTTTCTATTCTCGGTCATTATGCCGCGCACTCTCCGAAAAAACTGCGTTCATTGGCAAGAATGGTTTATCGAACGAAGATTTTGTCGGCGAAGGGATTGCGCAAGGAAAATCACTCATCACATCTGCCGCCGTTGATGACACTGCAGGTCAACAATGTATGCAATTTACGTTGCGTTCAATGCTGGGAATGGGGAGACAACGGCGCGTACAAGGGCTGGGACGCGAAAACCCTGAAAGATGAAATGTCGACAGCGCAATGGGAAGATCTCATTCATCAGGCCGGCCAATGGAAGCCATTTCTTTACTTCTTTGGCGGAGAGCCCCTTTTGCGGAAAGACATGACTGAACTGATCCGAATTGCGTCCGGAGAGGAACTGCTTTGCGCACTCAACAGCAATACGACGTTGATGACTTATGAACTGGCGGAGAGTTTTATTAGCGCGGGATTGGATTATTACATTGCCAGTCTCGATGGACCTGCCGAAATCAATGACCGAATTCGGATTGGGCGTGATGTTTTCCGGAATACCATCAACGGCATTCGGAATCTGGTCCGCGCTCGAGAGTCCCTGAATACCGCGTTTCCTCTTATTGAAGTGTGCACGACTGTGACGGCCGAGAATGCCCATCACATACTCGAAACCGCTGAACTTGTGAATGACCTTAAAGTCGATTTTTTCAAAGTCCAACTGGGCATGTTTACCACCCCCAAATTGCTGGAAGACACAAAAGCCAGATTCGTACAGACATTTGGTGTCGAGCCGAAGCTCCTGAGTGGATATATTCGCGACACCTCCACGATCGATGCAAACTCACTGGCGCGACAGGATGCCGCAATTGAAGCAAGAAGCTGGACATTTGAGTTCATGAGATACCCGAAACACAATGTTTCAAACTTCGACTACTCCCAGTACTATTCGTCGCCGTCGTCAATCTTCGGGGAAAAGATTTGTCATGTTCCCTGGATGCGAGCTGTGGTTTTGCCCAACGGAGATGTAGCGGGCTGCCCATGGCTGCCCGAAGCCCGGATCGGCAATGTGACGCAGCAGCGGTTTGTCGAAATATGGAATGGCCGTGAGATGAGGCAATTCAGGAGATCCCTGGAAGAAGACGGACTCTTCCCCTCCTGTAGCCGGTGCTGCGACCTGTACGAACTCGACGAATCGCATCGATTTGGTTTGCGAGCGAGGGTATAGCGACCCCTCAGACCGATGGAGCCACGCACCTACAAGCCTTCTGAATTGATGGACCGCAGAGTTGTGTTCGTCATAGTTGCCGTGTTTTTTGTACTGGGAGCAATACTGTCGCAGCGCCGTGTGTTTGATCCCGACGAGTTTATGCATTTGCATTCGGCATGGTCGATGTACAGAGGCCTTGTCCCCTACCGGGATTTCTATGACCATTACACACCTCTATCCCGACTCTTTCTGCTGCCGTTGTTTCGTGTTTTTGCAGTGGAAACCAATGTCAATCACTCTATAGCCTTTTTGTTTTTTGCCCGCAAGCTGGCATGGCTGACATCGGGATTCGTTCTTCTCCTCACGTTCTGGCTGGGTAAATTATGGCGAAACGCAAGTGTCGGACTTGTTGCAGTACTCTTCCTGTTAATCACTGAAGCCTACTGGAACCTGACACTGGAGATTCGACCAGACACACTCGGAACGGCTTTCTTTTTAATTTTTCTGGTCACCGCATTACGTGTTGAGCATGGCCTCTGCCACGAGAAAACGAGAGAGTTGGCAATTGTATGCAGCGGTTTCTTTCTGGGACTCGGGTTTCTGACTTGTCAAAAGAGTGTTTACGCGTTTCCCGGCTTGTTCATTGGAATGTGTATCTATATTGGGCAGTTGCCACGCATGGATACGTTGCGTCAACGGGTTGGTCATGTCGGTTACCTGCTTTTCGGCTTTTTCATTCCGTTGATCGGGATCGCCTCATATTTTTATTTTCAAAAAGGCCTGAATCCATTCATCGTACAAAATTTTGTTTTCTACCTCGGCGTGGATAAAGACTCGTATGTCCACGGTCTCCACCAGTTCTTGTACCAGCATCCATTTTTGGGATTGTTGGGCATCGCGGGATTGATCCGTTCCATGGTATCGATGCTTTGCAAGACATTCAGAACTGGAGATTTCATCCTCACGCCAGCAACCCTATCGCTCATTGCCGGCCTGTTTCTGATTCCAACGCCGTACTATCAATACTACGTGCTGTTTCTTCCACTTGCAGCACTCTTTGCGTCCGGTTTCTTGCTCGAGTTGGTTGGTCTGCTCGCAAATCTTCGAACTCGGCTACCGGTCGGGAGGTGGGTCGCGCTTGTGGGTACAGGATCGGTTGTGCCCATTCTGGGTATTGGGTTAATCGCCCGCAACTCCGGTTCTCCCTGGCCGCTAGTCGTGATTTTAGGATATTGGAGCGCGGTGATATTGGGGACCTTGATCCTGTTGTTCCGCCGAGTGCCGGCTCTGGCGTTGGGATTCTTTTTTCTCGGAATTATTGTGGGTCCGCTTGTACGAATTTGCACGGCATTGGATTCTGTAGACAACAGTGCACAGATCGCAGAAATGAAGTTCGTCATGGAAAACACTTCTCCTACAGACACGGTGATGGATGGCTACAGGGGAAGTGGAGTGTTTCGGCCGCACGCATTCTTCTACTGGTGTCTTCCCTACAATGAGCGGATGGGAATAACTGAAGCACAAAAGCAGCAACTCATTACGGATTTAGTCCACGGAGTCGTATCGCCCAAATTAGTGTTGTTGGATTATGACCTTCAAGCG
This sequence comes from Terriglobia bacterium, assembly GCA_041481485.1. GTDB lineage: Bacteria > Acidobacteriota > Terriglobia > 20CM-2-55-15 > 20CM-2-55-15 > JBGPBY01. The sequence continues at coordinate 7,756 of JBGPBY010000105.1, read as the reverse complement.
CTATCTCCGCTTGTCACGGAATTCTTCAAAAACAACTATGAGCCAACCGAAACCCGCATGATTTGGAAACGCAGGTCGATTTCTGCTCCATGAAATGGGGAACACGTTCCAGGTGTGCTGATACGCGTCATATGATATTGGCGAGACAAAGATGATCGGGATGCGAGGGGATTACTGAAAATGGTCGACTGGGCAAGGAACTTCCGACGTGTTGGAAGAACAGCGAGGAACGGGAAGTTCATAACAGGCATTTTTGGTGATGGTTGCCCGAGAAGCGGAAAGCTTCGATTTGCCTTTGACCCCTAATCGTTTTCTACCCCAGAATTACCCCAATAACAGGTCATCTGAGGCGGGACCGTGAATTTGCTGGAGATTCCTTCGCTCAGAAGTGAACGTCAGAGACGCTTGACATTTCAGCGTGGAATTGCCCATGGAATCACGTAGGCATAGAACATCACGATCAATCCGACGAGCGACGCCAGGGCAATGCTGTGCCAGATGACGGCTTTGAAGATGGCTGCTTCGTTGCCTTGTTGATTCGTAGCGGAACTCGAAACGACAATCGACTGTGCATCGATCATTTTGCCCATTACGCCGCCTGTTGAATTGGCAGCTCCCATCAGGATAGGACTCAGGCTGAGCTGCTCAGCCGTCACCTTTTGCAGATTTCCGAATAGCGCGTTCGACCCCGCATCTGAACCGGTTAAGGCGACGCCAAGCCAGCCGAGGAAAGTGCCAAAAAACGGAAAGAACCGCCCCGTGCCGGTCAAACCCAGCCCCATGATTGTGTCCATACCGCAATATCGCGTGACGTACGCCAGACCAACCATGAAACTGATCGCCAATAATGAAGGCATCATCTGCCGGACTGTCGCCGCGAACAGACTCGCAATCTTTCGCAGAGGCAGTCCAGCGAGTAGTGCCGCGACCAGTCCCGCCACGAAAACTACGGTGCCGGGAATGCCGGCGAAGTTCAGATTCACAGTTGCGTCTTCTGGCGTAGGTTTCGCCGCGATCGGAGGCATTTTCAACACGGCATTGTGCAAGTACGGCATCGCCATTTTCAGCGCATCGAAGTTCAGGTATTTGGCAATCGACGGCAGGCCGGTGACAAAGATCAAAACGGAAGCGACGATGAACGGCGACCAGCCTTTCAATACTTGCGCCGCAGAATGTTTGTTCGCGGAAAATTGCATTTTGCCCCCGACGGGAATCACCTTCGCAGGTTTCCAGAATTTCAGGAATGCCACAGTCATCAGCAGCGAGAAGATTGCTGCTACAACGTCAACAAGGCCGATATCCTGATAGTTCGACCAATAGAATTGCATTCCGGCAAAGGACACTCCACTCACCAACAACGCGGGCCACACCTGGAACGTTTCGCGCCATCCCACCATACTGCGCACCAGCCAGAACGGGAGAATCATCGATAGAGGCGGTAGAATTCGGCCGGCCATCGCACTGAATTGCAATTCCGGCAGTCCCGTTACGCCGCCCAGTGTGCGGATCGGATTCCCTACGCCACCCCATGCTACAGGCGCGGTATTTGCAAGAAGGCAAAGTGTGGCGGATTGAAAAGGACTGAAACCCAGTCCCATCAGGAAAGCACCCGCAATTGCGACCGGCGCACCGCCGCCGCCTGTACCTTCGAGAAAGGCGCCGAAGCAAAAGGCAATCAGTACCAGTTGCAATCGCTTGTCCGAGGACAAGCCTGCGATGGAATCCTTCATGATCTGAAACTGTCCGGTTTCAGAAGCGACGTTGTAGAGAAAAATCGATCCAATGACGATCCATGCGATGCGCAAAAGCCCGAAAATGAATCCGTGTCCTGCCGCCGTGATCACCAATACTCCAGGCATTTTGAAAACCAGCAACGCCAATGCAACGGCCATCAGGAGGCCGCTGAGCGCCGAAACCCACACGCGTTTCTTCAGGCCCACCAGCACAAAGAACAGAGTCAATACCGGCAATGCCGATAGTGCTGTGGAAAGCAGCTTGTTATCGAAAGGATCGTAGATTTGTTGCCACGTCATGCTTGTCTCACCAGTGTGTGGGGGATCCGTCTGGACGCAGATATGTCGGGCCGGAAGCTCCTTCTGTCATTGTCTCAATGAGCGTAAGCTGTTTCTCATCCACAGATATGCCGAGTCCAGGTCTATCGTTTGGCCACACCTTGCCGTTTCGGAAATCGAGAAAGTCGGGCATGTATGGCACAGGCCGATCGTGTTGGTTGTATTCCATGAGCACCTGTCCCGGGAAAGCCATCATCGTGTGCATGTGGCCAACGGTCGCAATCGGACCGGTGAAGTGCGGCACGATGCCGACTTTGTGCAGATCGCAGAGCGCCATGATTTTGAGCATTTCCGTAATTCCGCCGACGTTCGGCAGTGATGCTCGGGCAAAATCGATATCGCGCTGTTCGACGAGGGGACTGAACTCCGCCCGGGTTCCCCACTCCTCACCGGGAGCCAGTGGAACTGTAGTCATTAAGCGCAGTTTTGGGATCTGTGTCCGGAACTGCTCCTCCCGAACCGGATCTTCCACGCAAAACGGCCGCGTCGGCGCAATCAGATTGCAAACTTCGACGGCTTCATGAAAATCGAAGCTTTGATGAAGATCGATCATCCAGTCGCCATCCGGACCGACGCCTTCGCGAATTTGTGCTGCGGCTTCACCGATTTCGCGGATATGCGAACGTGAGTTGAAAGTGCCGCGACTTCCGGTCACACCGACAGGCCCGTTGGCTGCATTGCCGCCGCGCGCGCCTCCTCCCCGAGGTCCCGCGACTCCGCCGGTTGGTGTAGGCGTGATCGCGCTGTCGACTCGGTAAACACGATAGCCTGCGGCCATTGTCGCGGCCGCGCGTTCCTTTAAGCTCATTCTCTGCAGGTCATTTTGCGCGATCAGCCCGGGCGGCACGCCGTTGGTCGCATACAGTTCGATGTGCTGGCGGGCTTTGCCGCCGAACAACTCGTAGAGAGGTGTCTTCAGAGCTTTGCCCTTGATATCCCACAGCGCGAGATCGATCGCGCCCAGCGCATGCAACCTTTCCTTCCCGGGTGAATAGAACCCGTCCATGAATCCGTGTTGCCAGATAAACTCCGTGTCGAAGGCGTTCTTGCCGATCACGCTGCGCGCCATGTTGCGCACCGTGTCTGGAGATCCACCTTGCCCGATACCGGTAATGTCCGCCTCCGTATCGACAAGCAGGACCATGTTGCTTTGCGGAAAAGCCTGCGGGCCGTTGCTCTGGTAGTTTGGCGGATAATAGCAGCGGATCTTTGTCACCCGATTCACGGGCAACCTTGCCGCTGCTGCTTTTGTAGGCCACGATGGCAGCGCCAGCGCGGCTGCGGCGCCAGCAAGTGTCTTGGTAAACATTCGACGATCGATCTTCATATGATCTACTCCATATGGCGGCGCATTATACTCTCCCGCATTATGCCGTCTATGAAGTTCTGAGTCTCTGCAGCTTCAAGCTTGCTTCTCTGGCGCCGGCACACGCACTCATCCTGTTGCAGTTGTCTAACACTGGCCACATGCGATAACCTCGCGCGCCATCGACAGGAGGACAACATGAGCATGTCACTCTCTCGCCGCAGCATTCTGCGGATGGCGCTTGCGCCCGCGTTTCTGCCGCGGGCGCAGGTGCAGGATCTTGCCCCGACCGCATCCCGGATCTATCCCGGAGTCGATAACAAGCTCGTCTACGTTCCGGACGAGCAGGGAAATACCATCATCGATTCTTCTCACGCCGGATATGGCGGCGGAGGTGTCGCAATTCCCACTGTGCCCGTGAAAGAAACGATCTGGCCGGTTGCCGGCGATAACACGGCGAACATCCAGGCTGCGATCGACAAAGTATCCTCACGTCCATTGGACGCAGGCGGCTTCCGAGGCGCGGCTCTTCTTAAGGCCGGTTATTACAAAATGGCAACGCCGGTTACGGTCCAGGCCAGCGGTGTAGTGCTGCGCGGGGAAGGCATGAGCGACACCGGGACTATTCTGATCGGAACCGGAACGGGTCGCACCGGGGGTGCAGGCGGTAATCAGGGGACCCTGGTTGTGGTCGGTGGCGCGTCCGGTATCACGATGAAGGAAGAAACGAAACAGACCGTCGTTGACGACTACGTTCCGGTTGGCGCTCGCAAACTCAAGATCGGATCGGCGCAGGGCTTCAGGCCGGGCGACCTGGTGATCGTGCGCCGCATTGGAAACCAGGACTGGATCGATGCTGTCGGCATGAATGGCCCCGATGCGCAGAGCCGCTGGCGTCCGTTCAACGTGGAGTGGGACCGAGTCATTAGCGATGTTCAGGGGAATACCATTACTATCGACGCGCCGATCACTTGTGCGATTGAAAAGCGCTGGGGTGGCGGGGAAGTGTTGAAGTACGAAGAAGGGGGGCGCATTGCAAACGTGGGTGTCGAGAACATGCGTGCCATGTCGGAGTTCGATCCGACGAAGCGAACGCGCGAGTACGGCAACATGGATCGCCCGAATTATGTGGCGGAGGAGTACTACAACGACGAAAACCATTACCGAAATTTTGTCATCTTCGACAATACAAGGCACGGTTGGGTTCGGAATACAACGGCACTACATTTCGTCTACAGCATGGTCGGCACGTCGCGCGGCGCCAAGTGGGTCACCGTTCAGGACTGCGTGTCGCGCGCTCCCGTTTCTCAAAGGGCAGGCGCTCGAAGATTCACGTTTGCACTTCGGGGCCAACTGGCGCTCGTGCAACGGTGTCTTTCCGACGAAGGCCGGCACTCTTTCATGAGTGGTCAACCCACTTCCAGCGCGAACGTGTTTCTCGATTGCAAAGCGACAACACCTTTTTCGTCGAGCGAGCCGCACGAGCAATGGGCGACCGGGAATCTGTACGACAATATTCAGGCTCCGCTCACTGCGCGTTTCTGGAAAAATATCAACATTGGCTGGGCCGGAGCGAACACGGTGTTCTGGAACTGCGAAGGAAGTTTCCTGGTGCAGAAGCCACCCACGGCGCAGAATTTTTCGTTTGGACACCTTGGCGTGAATGCCGTTGTCTTCAATATCCCGTTGCAGGATCCGACGAAAGAGAACGGCCATATCGAATCAATCGATAAGCACGTCACGCCGCGCAGTCTCTACCTCACGCAGTTGCGCGAGCGGTTGGGAGACGCGGCGATTCGTCAGATCGCCACGGCAAGCCAGATCGGTTGACGGCTTCTGCAGTCGCGGTCATCAAGAGATCCCTCTCCCAACGGGAGAGGGGGCCGAAGGCCGGTGAGGGGTACCACAAGTAACAGTTTATACGTGCGGTACCCCTCACCCAACCCTCTCCCGTTGGGAGAGGGTTTTCTTGATGACCGCGACTACAGCTTCGCCGGTAACGCGTAAGCGATCCAGCCCAGCGGCGCGGCTGCTGCGGGCACGGCGGGCGCCGCGCCACGGCCTCCGCCAGCCGCACTGGCTGCGGGCACGAGCAGGTATTGCCTCCCATCCATCTCGTACATCACTGGTGAACCAACGAAGTTGCCGCCGAAGCGTGCCGACCATAGTTGCTTACCGGTGTCGCTGTCCCATGCGCGGATCTGATTGTCGCGACCTGCCCCAAACACAATGCCAGCCTGCGTGACGATGATGCCATTGAGCGTCGCCGCCACGCCTGTTCCGGTAATGCCGCGCGCGGCAAGAACGGGATCATCGCCGAAACCAATGCGCCATTTGATGCCCGGTTGATTGAGGTCGTACTTCACGATGGAGGTATATGGCGGCTTGATGCGATTGCCGACAGTGTTGTACTCGTTGATCACATACTGTTCGGTCTGTGGACCGCCATCCGGATAACGAGTGTCCCCGCGTCCGCGCCCGCCGCCGGTCTGGCCGGTTACGACTGAACCCGATCCTGCAATCAACTCGGGCGGTGCGCCGGACCCGGCTGTAGCTCCACCGCGACCCCCACGTCCGCCGCCTCCAGCGGGTGCGGCCTGTCCCTGCCCGCGTCCGGCAGCCGGTGCTGCGGTGAGGAAGGTGACGAGAGTCTCGACATCCGCAACGGTTAAGTGTGGCTGGGACGGCATGCGGCCTTTTCCAGAAGCGATAACCGTGCGGATCGCGGCCGCGTCAAAGCTCGGCGTACCGTTCGCGATGAGCGCAGGCCCGCTGCTCTCGATGCCGGATCGATCGGCGCCATGACACATCTGACAGTTCTGCTGATACACACTCTGTCCGGCCGGCAGTGGCGGTGCGTTTCCACCACCTCCGCCCCCGCGGCCCGCGTTCTCGCCCGGACGCATCAGGTGGAGTATCCCGGGATTGTCGCGTGCGACGACATAGACGGCGCCGTTAGGCTCGCTTGCCGCTCCACCAAAAAGCACGCCGCCATTGCTGGTCGGAATGTGCACCGTGTCGTTGAAGCTTATGGGAGTGAAGAGGCCCATGTTGGTGGCTGCGGCCAAACGCTTCTTGAATGTTTCCGCTTCATCGGGCGATAAATACGGGCTGACATCATCCACGGTGAACGACTGCCGCGAATGCGGCGGAGGATTGGTCGGATATGGCTGTGTCGGCCAACTTGTTTCGCCAGGCATTTCCGATTTGGCAACGGGACGCTCTTCAATGGGCCAAATCGGCTCGCCGGTATCGCGATCCAACACGTAGAGCCACGTCGTCTTGCAGCTCACGACCACAACATCGCGATTGCGGCCGTTTTGTCGAATGGTGGTGAGCTGTGGTGCTGCGCTGGGATCCATGTCCCAGAGGTCGTGGTGAACGAGTTGGTAATGCCACTTTCGTTTTCCCGTGCGCGCATCCAGCGCAACGATGGAAGTGCCGAAGAGATTGGCGCCTTGACGATCCGCGCCGTAGAAATCGTACGTTGGCGATCCGAGCGGAATGTACGCAATGCCCCGCCGGGCATCGATCGTCATCTCTCCCCAGTTGTTGACGCCGCCGATGTATTTCCATGCGTCCTTCGGCCAGGTGTCATAGCCAAACTCGCCAGGACGCGGGATTGTGTGAAACGTCCACACCAGTTTTCCATCTCGGACGTCGTAAGCGCGAATATCTCCCGGGGGCGACAAATATCCTTCGCCGGTTGCGCTGCCAAGAATGATCAGATTCTCGAACACTTCGCCGGGAGTGTTCGATTGGATATTCCCGATTGTCGACGGATCGCGTCCGTCAAGACCAACACGCAAGTCGACATAGCCGTTCGAGCCGAATGTCATGATCGACTTCCCAGTCTTTGCGTCGAGTTCCTGAAGCATGGTGTTCATCGCAAAGATCAGCCGTTGGTCGCGCCCATTCGAGCTTTCCCAGTAGTTCATGCCGCGGCTCGTCATGCCATTCATGTTCTCGCGAATCCATAGCTCTTTGCCGGACTTCGCATCGAGCGCGACGAGAGATCCATTGCGTCCGCGGCCATAGATCACACCTCGCACCACAATGGGCCCGAAGCTCGTGTCGCCATACGGGTAGTTCCACGCGACCTGAAGAGTGTTCACGTTCGACTTGTTGATCTGCCGCGATTCAAAATAGCGCGAGTTGTCTGCGCCGCTGCCGTATCCTGGCCACCACTTTCCACTGGAGGATTGTGCGAGACTCATCTCTATGGTGGCAACGCCTGCCGCGAGAAGTACGAGTGTTGTGGCATAGCGCCGAAAACGTCGACTCTGGGCCATATCGGGACTCCTTCTATGCCTGTTCTCCACTGCAGGCGCGGTCTATGAAGGTGTGAAGAAATTGCAGGGCGAGCGACTGTAGGGGC
>JBGPBY010000104.1:0-17571 GCA_041481485.1 Terriglobia bacterium | reverse complement strand
TTTGTTTTTCCAATTCGCGCAATCCCAGTCTTAAAACCGGTGCGCGGTCATAGACCGCGCCTACTGTGGGCCGTCAGCGCAAATTTCAAACTGACCCATTACCGACCAGAACTACTGGAGGACCATATGCGCGCCATCTGGAAAGGAGCCATCAGCTTTGGTTTGGTGACAATCCCTATTTCACTTTATCCCGCAACACGGCGGGAGGAGCTCAAATTTCGATTGTTGAGAGACACCGATTTGAGTCCGGTTCATTTCAAGCGGGTCGCTGAAGCCGATGGAAAGGAAGTTCCCTGGGAACACGTCGTGAAAGGATACGAGTACAAGAAGGATGAGTTCGTCGTCGTTACCGACGAGGATCTGGATCGAGTGGATATCGAAGCGACGCAAACAGTCGATATTCTCAGCTTCGTGAAGCAGGAAGAAGTCAATCCGCTGCTTTTTCACAAACCGTATTACATGGAATGCGGCAAAGGCGGCGACAAAGCCTATGTCCTGTTAAGGGATGCTTTGAGAGATTCGGGAAAAATAGGTATAGCGAAGGTGGTGATCAAGACAAGGCAGCACCTTGCCGCCATCAAGCCGCAGGAGACGGGCCTGATGTTGGAGTTGATGCACTTTCCCGACGAACTCCTGGATACCTCTGAATTCAAGGTTCCCTCGGAGGCAACGGCGGCAAAGGCTGAAATGAAGATGGCCGTTCAACTCATCGACAGCATGACGGAAGAATGGAATCCGGAAGCATACAAGGACGAATATCGTGAAGCTGTCGAACAGATGATAGAAACCAAAATCGAAAGTGGAGGCAAGCCGCTGCCTGCGCCTAAAAAGAAGGCAGCCGCGAATGTCATCGATCTGGCTTCGGTGCTGCAACGCAGCATTCAGGAAGCGTCTCAAAAACCACCGAAGACGCGCCGCGCGAAACCATCAAGAAAGGGAGCCGCATAGCACACCATGTCTTTGCGGAAGTACGTCGAAAAGCGGGATTTCAGAAAAACACCGGAACCAACGGGAGAACCGTACCATTCCAACGGAACGCATCGCTTTGTCATTCAAAAGCACGCTGCTTCTCATCTTCACTATGATTTCCGGCTCGAGATCGGAGGAGTTCTTAAGTCCTGGGCTGTGCCCAAAGGAGTACCTTTCTCAAAAGGCGAGAAACGGTTGGCCATGCACGTGGAAGATCATCCGGCATCCTATCGCGATTTTGAGGGAATTATCCCGAAGGGCCAGTACGGAGGCGGCACCGTCATGGTGTGGGATTACGGAACCTTTCAACCGTTAAGCAAGGCACCTGCCCGGGAACTCGCCAGTGGCAAACTTCATTTTGTTCTGCACGGCAAGAAGCTTTCCGGCGAATGGTATCTCGTGCGGCTGCACAACAACGATAAGGAGTGGCTCCTGATCCGCGGCAAAGACAACATGAAGCCCGTTTCGAAAAAAATGGATGACACATCCGCGCTTTCCGGCAAGACCATGAAGGAACTCGGCGGCAGCACCAAAGTGTGGAACTCCAATCGCTCTCAGAATGCCGAAAAAAAGAGTCATAAGCGTATTCTTCCATTCTTTCAACCCATGATGGCTAAGCTTGTGAAAGAACCTCCCTCTGGCGACTGGACATACGAAATCAAATACGATGGCTTTCGCGCGCTGGCATTTCTTTCTGAAAATGGCGTCGAATTGATTTCGCGAAACGAAAAAGATCTCAGCGGCAAATTCCCCGAAGTAGTGGATTCCCTTGAAAAACTTTCGATCGGAAACACAATCCTCGACGGCGAAATCGTGGCTCTCGATAAGAAAGGCCGATCATCCTTCCAGCTGCTCCAGGCATATGAACTGGGACAGGATAAGCCTCCGCTGATTTATTACGTCTTCGATGTGCCGCAGGTCGACGGTGAAGATTTGCGCGCCTCAACGATTGAAATTCGCCGCGAACGGCTCCGCCGGATATTGCGAAAACCGAAAGGGGTCCTCCGGCTCTCGGAAGTTCTGGAAAGCGACGGGAAGGCTCTCCTGAAACAGGCGCATCGTCTGGGATTGGAAGGATTGATCGGCAAGCGCCATGGGTCCGTTTATGAAACCGGCAGGCGCAGCGGTGCCTGGATCAAACTCAAGACGCATCTGGAACAGGAATTTGTCATTGGGGGGTATACGGACCCGTCAGGCGGGCGGAAACATTTTGGTGCGGTTCTGACCGGAGTTTACAAGAACGGCAAACTCGTATTCACAGGCAAAGTGGGAACTGGTTTCAATGAGACTGTGCTGCGGTCGCTGATATCTCAGTTTCACAACCTGGAAATCCAGAAGTGCCCATTTCAGAATCTTCCAGAATCCACCGCGGGCCGCTATGGCTCCGGAATCACGCGCGCGGAAATGAAGCGCTGTCATTGGCTGAAGCCAAGTCTGGTCTGCCAGATTCGATTTTCGGAATGGACCCGGGACGGAAAGCTGCGTCAACCGGTTTTCCTTGGATTGCGGGACGACAAATCCGCCGCCGAAGTGAAAAGGGAGGTGGCGTCCTAGCCCACTGTGGGGGCGGTCTATGACCCCCCACAATTATGAGGAATGGAATCCCATAGAATGTGGGCGGTCATAGACCGCCCCTACAGTGGGGGGAAAATGGAGGTGGCGACTTGATGTCTAAGGGAGTACAGCTTGACGTTGGAGGCAAGCCAGTTCCAGTGTCGAACATCGATAAGGTCCTGTATCCGAAGGGAGGATTCACAAAGGGGCAGGTCATCGATTACTACATTCGCATTTCCCCTCTTCTCCTTCCCCACTTGAAAGATCGCCCGATTACGTTGAAACGCTATCCGGACGGTGTGGAGGGTTTCTTTTTCTACGAAAAGAATTGTCCACCGCATCCGCAGTGGGTGACCACGACGAATGTACCTCGCTCCGAAGGCAGTGATATCTCCTATTGTTTGCTGAACAGCCTTCCGGCTTTGGTGTGGGCCGCCAATCTTGCAGACCTGGAACTCCATACGTTTCTGCATAAGGCGCGAGCACTCGAGCGTCCCACAGTCATCGCTTTCGATTTGGATCCCGGTGCGCCGGCCGACATTCTCTCGTGTTGCGACGTCGCACTCCGTCTCAAGGAAATATTTGAAAATCTGGGAATGACCTGTTTCCCAAAGACCTCGGGTTCGAAAGGGCTCCAGGTCTATGTCCCATTGAACACTGCAGTAACCTACGAGAAAACCAAGCCATTCGCGCACGCGGTGGCGGAGCTTCTGCAACGGCAGACGCCGGAGTCCATCGTTTCGAAAATGCAGAAGAGTCTGCGAAAAGGAAAAGTCTTTGTGGACTGGAGTCAAAACGACAGTCACAAGACCACAGTGAATGTCTATTCGTTGCGTGCGACGGATCGCCCCATGGTTTCGACACCATTGGCCTGGGAAGAAGTTCGAAAAGCGGTGAAGAGCAAGTCCGCCACGAGCATTCAATTTGAATCTGAATCCCTCCTCAAGCGAGTCAAGAGCAAGGGAGACCTGTTTGAACCCGTACTTTCATTGAAGCAGAGACTCCCGTCACTCTCAGCGCTGTCTTCAGAAACATTGATTTCGGCCGTATAATCCACGTATGAACTCCCGGTCGCTTACAGTCATCATCATCGTGGTCACGATGATGATGTGGCTCGCGGTGGGTGGGCTTGCGGGCCAATCCAAGGCGTCGCCTCATGCTGCGAGCGATTCGGGGATGTCCGCTCCTCAGCGTTCCATTCCATCGCTCGATATACCTTCGGATGGGAATCCCATTTCCGCGAAATCGAAAAATGCCGTGCTATCGTTCGCGAGCATTTCCTCAAGTTACGCGTCGTTTAAGAATCGTGCGATTGACGATTGTCCGAGGGTTGAGTCCTGGAATGAACCGCTACTGATTTCTCTGCGTATTTAAAGCGTCCCCTTCCGTTTCCTATCGGCTCGAACTCCAAACAGAAATCTCATCGAGGAGACTTTATGAACGGACGATTACGTACGCGTTTTCTCATCATCTTTTGTGTTACAGGACTTTCCATCGGACTCTTTCTTGTATTGGGAATCCATCTCGGGTTGGACCTTCGTGGTGGCGTTCGGTTGGTATTGAATGTCATTACGGACACCGCGGTACGGCGAGAGGCGGACCTTGCGGATCAGCCTCTAAACGACGCACAGGTAAACATCATTCGGAGTCAGACGGTCGATCAGGAGATCTCGGTCATTCGAAAGCGGCTGGACGGTATTGGAGTCGGAGAGGTCAGTATCCAGCGCTATGGGCCACCGAACAAAAGTCAGATTCTGACGGAGATACCCGGAGTCACCAATATCGACAGGGTGAAAGACCTCATTAAAGCGACTGCGGTCCTGGAGCTGAGACTGGTAGATGGTGGTGCTTTTGAGAATTGCGATGCCGCCCGCCGCTTCAGGGGCGCGGTCCCGCAGAGTCTTGAGCTTTTAACCGATGCTTCAGGGCGATGCTATGCAACCGAAAAAAATGCAGTTGCCTACGGCAATGATCTGAAGGATGCCTTCCGGTCTCACGATGGAGATGGCCGTCCCGCTGTCGGATTTACGTTTGTGACGGAAGCAGCTCACCGATTCCGCGAAATGACAAAAACGAACATCGGCCGATTGCTGGCTGTCATACTCGACGATCGAATTCAGTCGGTCGCAGCGATCGAAACCGAAATCGGAGACTCCGGTATCATTCGCGGCGGAGGCGCAGGATTTGGCGCAAGAGAGGTGGACGACCTTGTGCTGGTCCTGAAATCCGGCGCACTGCCTGCCCCGATTAAGTATGCCGATGGTGGAGAACAACTGATTGGACCTTCCCTTGGTGCGGATTCCATTCGCCGCGGAATCGAGGCATCGGTTCTGGCGCTGATTTCCGTCATCGTGTTCATGCTGCTCTACTATCGATGGGCGGGATTGAACGCCGTTGTTGCGATGGTCCTGAATCTCTTGATACTTCTGGGAGCCATGGCATACTTCCGCGCCACACTGACTTTGCCGGGCATTGCTGGAATCATCCTGACCATCGGCGTTGGAATTGATTCCAGCGTCCTGATATTCGAACGAATTCGCGAAGAGCTCCGCGAGGGAAACGCCGGCGCGAGCGTCGTCAAGCACGCGTTTCATCGTGTGTTTCGAACGTTAATGGACACCCATCTTGCCGGTCTGATTTCGGCGGCATTTCTTTTTGCATTCGGAACAGGGGCCGTCAGGGGCTTCGCGGTGACGCTGGTCATCGGTCTGGTCTCGAATTTGTTTACCTCGGTGTTTGTCTCAAAGACCATATTCGAGTGGACGCTCTGGCGAGGGCGGGCTCTGTGGCTGTAGGGCGAAATGGACTATGCGATTCCGAGCCGCGGAGCGGCGGCAGTTTCCCATAGCCCCCGGCGTGAGCCGGGGGTGAGAATCCCAAAACCAATCAGAGCGCCGGAGGCGCGACAGATCTGAAAAACTGGGAACTGCCGCCGCGCTGCGGCTCAGAAAATGTGGTGCAAGGTATTCCACGGGCTTACGCCCGTGGCTATTTGCTGTCGCCGCTAACGCGGCTGAAACAATACAAATTTTAATGATAACGAGTTTCTTTCCAGACCGCCCCCTAAGTCGGCCCGACAATGCGAAGCCCAACCCGATCGCTGTGCTATATTGTTGCCGCTTCACATGAATACCCAATCCGCATTGGCGATAGAACGGATGGATGCGGTTGTGGAAGAGGTCATGTCTTCCACGGCTTTCATCGATATTCATACCCATCTATTCACTCCGGCTTTGGGATCCCTCGGTCTGTGGGGCATCGATGAACTGCTGACCTATCACTACCTCGAAGCGGAACTTTTCCGCTTCTCTTCCGTGACTCCGGATCATTACTGGACGCTCGGCAAGACTCAACGCGCCGATCTGGTCTGGAAAACACTGTTTGTCGAGAACACTCCGGTTTCCGAAGCCGCGCGAGGCGTCATCGCAGTTCTCAATTCCCTGAATCTCGATACTTCCGCCACAAGTCTCGAGCCTCTTCGCGAGTTCTTTCGGGCCCAGAAACTAAGCGAATATATTCCTCGAGTATTTCGGCTTGCCGGGATCAGCCATGCCGTGATGACCAACGATCCGCTGGATCCGATAGAAGCGGCATTGTGGGTTAGCGGCATCGAAGCCGATGCCATGTTTCCAGCGGTTCTGCGGATTGATCGAATCCTCAATCAATGGCTGTCGCATCATGAGGAACTGGCGAGTCAGGGTTATGCTGTGGATGCCGATGCCGGCGGAACCAGTATCAAAGAAGTCCGCCGCTTCTTTTCGAATTGGGTGCGGCGGATGAAACCGTTGTACATGGCAGTGTCGCTCGAAGACACGTTTGAATTTCCGAATGACGATGTCCGTACTCGTCTGTTTCGTGAAGCGGTTCTGCCATCCTGCCTGGAATTCGATCTTCCCATGTCGTTAATGATTGGAGTGCGGCGGCAAATCAATCCGGCACTTCGTCTCGCCGGAGACGGAGTGGGCCGTGCCGACATGCGCGCCGTCCAGAACATCGCGCTCGAATTTCCGGACAATCGATTCCTCGTCAGCATGTTGAGCCGGGAGAACCAGCACGAACTGTGCGTCATTGCCCGAAAGTTCCGCAACCTGCTTCCGTTCGGGTGCTGGTGGTTTCTCAACAATTCGTCCATCGTGGAAGAGATTACGCGTGAACGGCTGGAGATGCTGGGAACCAGCTTCATCCCTCAGCATTCCGATGCGCGTATTCTGGAGCAGGTGATCTATAAGTGGCGAAACTCGCGGCGGACCATTGGGCCAATAATGGCGCAGTCGTACAAACTTCTGATTTCCGATGGACGTCCCGTAACGCGAGACGACGTACAGCGCGACGTGAACCGGCTGTTCCGTACCAACTTTGAGAACTGGATTCACCGTGCGGACTGAACGGGCCATTTCTTCAGCTTCAGTTGAAAACGACACTGCTACCAGCAATGCTCGCTGGTTCATTTGCGGTCTGCTTTTCTTTGCAACGACGGTGAACTATGTGGACCGTCAGGTCCTTAGTATTCTCAAGCCCACACTGCAGGCACAATACGGCTGGAACGAAGCCGATTACGGCTATATCGTGTTCGCCTTTCAGCTTGCGTATGCCGTTATGATGCCGATCGCCGGCCGCATCATCGACCGCATTGGAACGCGGTTGGGCTATACCATCGCCGTCACGATATGGAGCATCGCCTCGGTTTGTCATGCGCTTGCCAGCAGTGCATGGCAGTTTGGCATTGCAAGGTTTGCGTTGGGAGTTGGCGAAACTGCAAATTTTCCGGCTGCAATCCGGACCGTGTCGGACTGGTTTCCCCAGAAGGAACGATCGCTCGCCACGGGAATCTTCAACAGCGGTTCGAATGTCGGAGTGATTGTTGCCGCGCTCGCCGTGCCCTGGTTGACGACGACATTCAGCTGGCGAGCTGCGTTTGTGCTGACGGGAGCTCTGGGCATCCTGTGGGTGATTCCCTGGCTGCTCTGGTATCGAAAGCCCAGCGAACATCGCTGGGTTTCCAAATCGGAACTTGCGCATATTCTGTCCGACGGTCTCGTCGAGAAACAGAAAAAAGTACGCGCCGGGACGATTCTGGAACACCGCGCGGCCTGGGGATTCATTGTCGGAAAACTCCTGACCGATCCGGTGTGGTGGTTTTACCTGTTCTGGATTCCCGGATTTCTCAAAAGTGCTTACAACGTTGACCTGACCTCGCTTGGCTTGCCTCTCATTGTGATCTATGTCATGGCGGACGTCGGTTCCATCGGAGGCGGGTGGTTGTTTTCCGGAATGACCTCGCTGGGCTGGTCTGTCAATCGATCACGCAAGATTGCCATGTTGCTCTGCGCGGCTCTGGCGACTCCCGTGATGTCGGTGTTCTACGTCAAGACATTGTGGCCGGCAGTAATTCTGATTGGAATGGCGGCTGCGGCTCATCAAGGCTGGTCCGCAAACCTGTTCACCATGGCATCCGATGCGTTTCCCCGCCGTGCCGTGGCCTCAGTTGTGGGAATCGGGGGATTTGCCGGAGCAATCGGGGGGATGCTCGTGGCTCCGGCGATTGGCCTGTGGCTGGATTTTTCCGGTAAATCCTACGGCCCGATATTTTTTATTGCCGGCGCCATGTATCTGATCGCTCTGGCAATCATTCATGGAATAGTTCCAAGACTCGAACTGTTGCATCTCGGAGACGACGCATGAGACTCGAAAAGTTTTTGAATCGCGCAATTCTCATTTCGGTGCTGGCGCTGGCGGCGTGCTCGAATTCCGGCGGCTCGGGCAACGCCGGGAGCGGATCGAAAGCCATGAAGCTGGCGTTTGTCACGAACAATCAGTCGGATTTCTGGACCGTGGCCAGGAAGGGCGTCGAAGCCGCAGACAAAGAACTGGATAACGTCACGGTCGAGTTTCGACTTGCGGATGGGACCGCTGGGGATCAGCGCCGCATTGCCGACGACCTTATGACGAAAGGTGTCACCGGAATTGCCATCAGTCCGGTAGATCCCGCAAATCAAACGCAAATGCTGAATGATATTGCGAAGAAAGGCGTTGTCATCACTCAGGACAGCGACGCGCCAAACAGCGACCGTATGGTCTATATCGGCACGGACAACGTCGCGGCCGGCCGGCAGGCCGGTGAACTGATCAAAGAAGCGCTGCCCAACGGTGGAAAGATTATGGTGTTTGTGGGCAAGCGCGACGCGCAGAATGCGATCGACAGATACGAAGGCATCCGTCAGGCTCTCGCCGGAACGAAAATAGAAATTCTCGATCTCAAGACCGATGACACGGATATGGTTCGAGCCAAAGCGAACGCTGCAGACACCATCGTGAAGCATCCGGATGTCGCCGCCCTGATTGGATTGTGGAATTACAACGGCCCGGCAATTCTCAGTGCATTGAAAGAAGCAAAGAAAGTCGGCAAGATCAAGGTCGTTTGCTTTGACGACGATCCGGCAACCGTTGCCGGAATCATGGAGGGGGCCATCTACGGCACGGTCGTGCAACAACCCTACGAGTTTGGGTATCAGTCGGTCCAACTCATGAGCAAGATTCTCGCCGGCGATAAGAGCGGGATTCCTCCCGGCAAGCAGAAATTCATCGCGACAGTGGCCGTCACGAAGAAGAATGTGAACGACTACTCGGATCACATCAGCAAGCTTCGTACTACCGGAAATTAGCCGGCCGGCATTGCGCAGTGTCGGCGGCATCATTGTCCACACACACCCTTCAGATGTCGGGAATCTCAAAGCGATTCCCCGGCGTGACCGCGTTGGATTCGGTCAGTCTTCATGCCGGCCGCGGCGAAATTCTTGCGCTTGTCGGCGAAAATGGCGCTGGAAAATCCACGTTGATCAAGATTCTGGCAGGCATTCACCAGCCGGATTCCGGAACCATTCGAATCGAAGATCGCCCGGTCGTCATTCGCTCACCGCGTGAGGCAGCTCAACTCGGGATTGGAATCATTCATCAGGAATTGGAAGTCATCGATTCCCTCGATATCGCTGCAAATATTTTTCTTGGAAGAGAGCCCGTGCGTGGATTCCTCAGGCTTATCGACCGGAAGCGCATCGAAGGCGATACTGAAGCCGTTCTCGACCGCCTGAATCTGCGGCTCTCTCCGCGAACACTGGTCGGCGACCTCTCTACGGCTCATCAACAAATGGTCGAAATTGCTCGAGCTATTTCGTTGAATGCAAATATCTTGCTAATGGATGAGCCAACATCCAGTCTGACCCTTAATGAAACCCGGCGGTTGTTTCAGGTGGTGCGGGATCTTCGCGCAGCCGGCGTCAGCATCATCTATATTTCGCACCGGCTGAGTGAGGTTGAAGAGCTGGCGGATCGCGTGGAAGTTCTGAGAGACGGCAGGAATGCAGGCAGCCTTTCACGTCAGGCAATTCGACATGACGAAATGGTGCGTCTGATGGTCGGACGCGACCTGTCGAATTTCTACACGAGTCCCGAACTACCCGGAGAAGAGGTGAGTTTCGCCGTGACAGGAATGAGGACGCGGCGCTATCCGCAGTCCGAGGTGTCGCTGGAAATTCATCGGGGCGAAATTCTGGGTCTGGCTGGGCTGGTGGGCGCCGGAAGGTCGGAATTGGCGGCTGCGATATTTGGAGTGGATCCGCCCCTTTCGGGGAACGTCATTCTTGGAAAACAATCCGTGACGATCAATTCTCCGCACGATGCAATCCGGCACGGAATTTATCTGGTGCCGGAGGATCGGCGAAGTTTTGGACTGATTACCGAAATGACGGTGCGGGAAAACATCACCTTGCCTGCACTGGAGAATTACTCGGCTGCAGGTTTCATTCGGAAATCGCTGGAAGAAACCGTGGCGCGGAAAATGAGCGCAGATCTACGAATCAAGACCCCTTCCGTTGAAACGGAGGTATCCAGTCTCAGCGGAGGTAATCAACAGAAGGTCGTGCTGGCCAAATGGCTTTCGCTTGGCCCGAAAGTGATTCTGTTCGACGAGCCGACGCGCGGCATTGACGTTGGCGCTAAAGCCGAAATCTATCAGTTGATGCGTCAGCTCGCAGACAGCGGCGTGGCCGTATTGATGATCAGCAGCGACATGGAAGAAATTCTTGGAAACAGCGACCGTGTGGCGGTGATGCACGACGGGCGCATTAGCGGTGTTCTCGATCGCAGCCAGTGCACACAGGAAGCGATCATGCGTCTGGCGGTGGCATAGTCGATCCGATGCGGCGTAAGGAACTCAGCATCCTGATTCTTCTTGCTGCGCTGTGCGCCATTGTTGCGTTTATGAATCCGCAGTTCCTCAGCGCGGAGAATATTCAGAACACCAGCCGGTTGATCGGAACCTACGGCATTTTCAGCATTGGCGTCGGTATGGTGATCATTACCGGCGGAATCGATTTGTCCGTCGGTTCGATGTTTGCACTGCTGGGAGTGCTGTTGTCCATGATGCTCACGGAGTGGCACTGGCCGGCAACCCTGACGGTGGCCGTGATCCTGGCGATGAGCGTAGGACTTGGGTTGATTCACGGTCTGCTGATTACTCGCTTGAGATTGCAGCCGTTCATTGTGACGCTCTGTGGGTTGCTGCTTTATCGCGGGCTTGCCCGATATATCGCCTCGGACACGAGCAAGGGATTCGGCAGCGGCGAAGGATTCCGATGGCTGATCGACATTTCAACCGGCAGCGTATTCGGAGTGCCGAATCCTTTTTTGATTCTGGCTTTGACCGCTGTGCTGATGTGGCTGATGCTGCACCGGTCGGTTTATGGACGTCACCTGTTTGCGGTCGGACGTAATCCGGAAGCGGCGCGCTATTCCGGAATCAGTTCCAGGAATGTGACGACGATGGCCTATGTCATTTCGGGTGGTCTTGCCGGCGTCTCATCGATACTGATTTCGTTCTATACGAATTCGGTTTCCCCATCGTCGCACGGAAACTTCTATGAACTTTATGCCATTGCGGCGGCCGTGCTGGGCGGCTGCAGCCTGCGAGGAGGCGAAGGTTCCATTATCGGAATCGTGATCGGAACCGCGCTGCTGCAGGTCCTGCGAAATCTGGTCAATTTGCTGGATATTCCAAGCTCGCTCGACTTTGCCGTGATGGGCGCGGTGATCCTGATTGGAGTCATTGCTGAGAGAGTGTCCCTCTCGCAACGGGAGAGAGGTTTAAGCAAGCGCTAATGGAATTGCCTGATCTGTCGCCGCTCTGCGGCTCGATGTTAATGCACAATGTTTACCACCGGCTCACGCCGGTGGCTAGGGGGAGTGCCGCCGCTCTGCGGCTCGGAAAGGACAATAGGGAGAATGCCGCTGCTCGCAATCCATTTGTTGTTTTGGTGTCCCAGTCGCGTTAGCGGCGTCAGTTCGCTAGCCACGGGCGTAAGCCCGTGGTTTAGATTGCCCTAAGAATCCAGTGCCGTAGACACGGCAGAAGAAGCAAACGCCTCTCGAATCTCTTGAAGCTGCTTCGCATGGCGCAACGGATGTGCCGCCATGATCAGAAGATTTTCGTAACAGTTCACCGGACCTATCAACGGATGCTCCGTGATTCTCGCCCGAAGATCATCTTCACAGCCTTCCACAAAATCGATGGCCTGATTTCGAGCCGTGTTGAAAGCCTCCGCAGCCTTCTCCAGCGTCGAAAACCGTCCCACGGGCTTTGCCACTTCCGGGGACTCCACACGGCGTGTGCGATCCGCTCCGCGTTCCCGGATTGCCCTTTCTCGTACTGAATTGATTCGCGGTTCTGCAACCCTGACCGCTTCCTTTGTCTTCGTCAGCATGTAAGTCTCCGCGGCCGCGAGGTGTTCCATGCATTCGAGGGTCGACCATTTTTCGGGACCCGGCTTTCGGCGAGCCATTTCTTCCGTGACACCGGCCAGCGCATTGGCAATCGCCAGCTTTCCGGACTTGAGGTCGTTCAATAACTCGAGCCGTTCGGTGGAATTCATCGTTCGGAAATCATTTCAGGCCACGCGGGAGCCGGATAACTTCCCAGCAGACGGATCTCGGAAGCTGTCTTTTCCAAATCCGTCAGAGCTGCAAGAAAACGTGGATTGCAGGCTCCCACGCCAAGCTCAATGAAGAAGCGATACTGGCCGGGATGTCCCGGAATGGCTCTGGAGTGGATCGCGCCGAGATTCAGGCCCTGACTCGAAAAGCAGGCAAGTGTTTCCACCAAAGCTCCGGGCACATCGCGAAGCGAAAATAACAAGATCGAGCGGTCGTCAGCTTCGGCCGGCGACGAGTTTCCGTGCTCGAGCAGAAGGAATCGCGTCCAGGTACGCGACGAATCGCCGCACTCATCATGCAGTACCTCAAGGTCATAAACGCGCGCCGCCGGTAATGGACAAAGCGCTGCCTGAATGGGATCGTTGGCTTCGCGCACCAGACGCGCGGCGCCCGCGGTGTCGTGACAGGGCACGATGGTCCAGCCTGATGCTTTCAGAAATTTATGACACTGAGCGGCAGCGACCGAGTGAGCCAGTATTTTTCGGATGTCGGAGCGGTGTCCCGGAAGTGCGGCGGCGACAAAGCCTATTCGGACTCGCGCTTCCTTCCGAGCCGCCAGTGCCGGTCCTGGACTGATTCCGAGGATCCGATCCCACACCGGCTGAATCAATCCCGCTGTTGTATTTTCGATAGGAAGCACGGCGCAATCGGATTCGCGCGAATCGAGGGCATCGAAGGCACTCTGAAAGGAGTCGCAGCAAATGAATTGAACATCGTCGCCCAACAGCATCCTTGCGGCCGTGGCAGAGTTCGAACCGTTCTCTCCCTGTATGGCCGCGGTGGGCGTTTTGTGCATCCGGCAATTATAACGGATATACCGGTTTCCGATCGGAAGGCATAGCTAGCCACCCGAACAATGCTTCTCCAATTCGGAATTCACCTTGATCCGGCCGGTCTTGATGCCATCGATTGTCATTTTTATTGCCGGCGCCTGCGAGGAATAATCTGGTTCTTTATTCACGTAGTCCGCAATGTCGAGGAAGTCTTTCAGAACCGATTCCTTTACTTTACAAGTGCAGATGTTGTCACCTGTCGTGCTTAGCTCACGAAAAATGGACTTTTCAAACTCGGACGTGTCTTTCAGATATGCAGGACTCTTCACCTGCTTCTTTACGCGAGCAATGGCTTTCAGCGCGCCAGTCCAGTCGAAATCGCCATACTGAGCGCACCCGCCGTAATCCCAGGTTTTTCGAATGAATGGCGGAAAATCGCCTTCTAGCGGAATGTGGCTTTCAAAAAACGCACGGTCTTCGTTATTGCCCAGGGCAGCGTTTTCCCGAAATGCATCGGCAGACGGCGAAAAGTATTCATGATTGCCAAATGCTCCGTGGAAGGCAGGGACAAATCGGGGAAATTGTCTGGAAACCAGATTGTCGAGTTCGTCGATGCGGCGAGGATCGACGTTTGAATCGTTCAGGAGGGAATCGTTGAATGCTTCAAAGATCTTCTTGAAGTCGGCTTCAATTTCCTTTGCTGTTGCGAACAGCTGCGACAACGGCACTTTCCCTTTGCCCTTCGGGTCACAAAGGTTTTTCCAGTCCGTTCGATACGATTCGATCAACGCCTTCGTCTTGTCCGAAATCCTGAGCCAGTTGCCATAGTCGACTTTTTCAGTAGCTGCCTGGCAGGCCGAGTCATTTGCCTGGGATCTGGCGGTAGATGGAAAGAACATCAGGAGGCCGATGGAGAATAGACCGATTTCGAACGCCGACTTTTGGATTCCTTTCACACAGCCTCCCGCTCAGAGGCAATAATACCACTGTGTAATTGAAGGCCGCGGCTTATCGCCGCAATCGTTTGTGACGCCGGGTGGTCTGAAAATATGCAGCAATTGAGGCAATCGCGGCGATGGCCGCAATGATCGCTGCCATTTCAAGATTTCTCTCCAATTCGCGCCTGCGCTGTACCGCGCGGATATATTTGTCGAACTCTTGTGCAGTAGTATCCGCGACGAACGTGGGGCTGGGCGGGATTTCCGGAAGGAGCCGGCCCGGGATTGGTTTTGAAGATTTCGAGAGTGGCGGCTCTGGCGGTGCGGGCAGAGTCTGCGCCTCAGTAACGAGACAGATTCCGAAAAGCAGCGCCATGAGAATGACGGGCGTTCGGGGGAATTTGTTGGCCATGACTCACCTCGGATTCTAGTTCAAATTATTCTGTTTGCGGACAAAATAGGTCCGGCAGGGGAGTTCTAAGTTTGATCTGCCGTGCCTCCGGCACTCTTTGGGGTTTGCTTTTCCCGTTCCACAGGCTTACGCCCGTGGCTAGCGAACTGCCGCCGCTCCGCGGCTCAGACAAGGAAACGTCGAGCCGCGTACGGGCGACAGATCGTGAAGGGGTGCCGCCGCTACGCGGGTCAGCTTGACTGCCGCTGAGCCGCGTAGCGGCGGCAGATTCCCATAGCCACCGGCGTAAGCCGGTGGAAACTCAAACAGCAAACAGAACAAGTCCCCATTCGACTCTGACCCGGTTTGAGGTTTAGTATTGTCTTCGAAATTGAACGAGGAGGCGCCACCGTGATCGGAATTCTGACTATGGCCATGATTGCCGCAACTCCGTGTGAAGGGCTGCATGCGGTCCAGTTGCCGAACGCTACCATCACAAAAGCGGAGTTTGTTGCCGAGGGAGTTTTTAAACCCGTCCCGCCTCCGGGGCCTCCGCGCCCGCCGGCTGCGGCGCCCGCGCCCGCAGACCCTAACGCCAAGCCTCCGGAGCCCGTCATTGCGCCGGCGCACTGCAGGATAGTAGTTGAGTTGAAGCCTTCCAGGGATTCGCTCATCAATATGGAGCTCTGGCTCCCTCCGGCGGACAAATGGAACGGAAAGTTCGAAGCGGTCGGCAACGGAGGATGGGCCGGTTACATTCAGGGAATGGGTGGGGCGCCTGGAGCCACTCCGCCAATGGTGACGGCACTTCGCGCCGGATACGCCACATCTGGAAATGATACCGGCCACCAACAGGGGAACGGCGAATTCACACTGGCGCATCCGGAGAAGACCATCGACTTCGCGTACCGCGCCATGCATGAAATGGTTTTGAAGTCCAAAACCCTCATTACCGCTTTTTACAGTCAGGGGCCGCGATTGTCTTATTACAACGGTTGCTCCACCGGCGGCCGGCAGGGATTGATGGAGGCGCAACGCTATCCGGAGGATTTCGACGGCATTATTGCAGGCGCCCCGGCCAACGATCACATTGGCCTGCATGCGGGCGACATGGCGCGCATGGTCGACATTTTCAAAGATCCGGAAGGCCTGATCACAAAAGCGAAGCAGGAGTTGCTTGCGAAGTCCGTGATGAATGCCTGCGACACGCTCGATGGAGTAAAAGACAACATCATTACAAATCCAGTGTCCTGCACGTTCGACCCGGCCGTCTTGCAATGCAAATCCGGCGATGGTGCGGATTGTCTGAACGCAAAACAGGTTTCCACGGCAAAGCGGCTCTATGCGGCGGCAAAGAATTCAAAGGGAGAGCTGGTTTTCCCGGGTTACTCCTATGGCGGTGAATCCGCATACAACGTCATGAGAGGTGTGACGGCCCTCGGAAACGTCAGTGAGGACACATCCGCATACCCGGTTCCCGGCGATCTTCAGCTCGGAACGTATCGTTACCTTGCGCATCAGGATCCCATCTGGGACTGGAAGACGTTCAACATTGATACCGATCCCGCTCTCGCCAAAAAGAACGGTGGAATTATCAATTCCACAGACCCGGACATGAGCAAATTCAAAGCTCATGGTGGAAAACTCATTCTCTATCATGGCTGGGCAGATCCGGCAATCCAGCCCGAACACACCGTGGACTATTACAGCAGCGTCCTCGACAAGATGGGAAATGGCCAGGACAACTGGATGCGCTTGTTTATGGTGCCGGGCATGGGACATTGCAGCGGCGGAGCGGGTCCGAATCAGATCGATTGGATGGCTGCGCTGGAAGGCTGGCGCGAAAAAGGGTCGGTACCGGATTTCATTATAGGGAAGGGAACACTTGCCGAAAAGCCGATGACCCGCCCGGTTTGTTCCTATCCGCAAAATTCCGCGTATAAGGGCAGTGGCGACATCAATGATGCCGCAAATTTTGTCTGTAAATGAAAACGGTCACGGAACGATGTCACGGTGAACGGTGGTAGATTCTGAAGCTCCAAACATGAGCTGCGGTGCAACGTTGTTATCCTGACAGACGTATTCAAAGAGTTCCTGTCCCGGGCTCCAGCGCAGTATCAGTCCGCTGGTCCATTCGGTTGTGTATGCGCCCGGATCGTCGACCGTGAATTCATATTTCAGGTTGTTCTCATCGACGCGCGTGAAGCGTTCGATAAGATGAAGCTGCTGCGTCGTCGGCAAACCAAAGCGGTCTATCCAGAATCCTTCGTTGAAGCCGATCGTGTCGACGACAAGGGTGTTGCCCTGCCATTGGCCAACGGAATGTCCGAGAAAACTGGGTGAGAGATCATCCGGATGCCTGCTATTCATGTAAATGATCCGCATCGTGTGCGGTCCGCCGATATCGACGATGTAAGTTCGGCCGATCTCCGCGGCTTCGATAAATTCCACGCCATACGGAGTCATGAATTGTCGGGGTCCGCCGGACGGTTTACATCGGGTATGAGGCTCCCATTGATTCGTCTGACGGTAGGTATATAAGGCGCGGGCCCAAGGTTGAAAGGGAACCTCACTGATGGACAGCTTTTTGAAAGCAGTCACCGGTGCAGGACCCGCCGCACGCGGCGTACGCTGCAGCGGATCCGTTTCAATGGCGAACGGGTTTACTGCTGCGGGAATCGTGCTGTCGGGCTCGACAAGACGCTCGTCTCCTGCGTTAGGCGGCACCCAAACTCCATGCGTTCCGGGTTGCGATGCCAGACTCCCACGCTGCGCCAACAGAGAATCCGGAGGAAACAAGAGCAGCAAGTACAGCAGGCAGAAAATACGGCGAATCATCCCCATTAATCCTTTGGTCAAATGACAATTGAACAGTGAACATTGAACAATGAGCATTTCTTCGGAAATGTTCATTGTTCAATGTTCACTGTTCAATTGTCATTTGAGGGCATAGACCACCCCT
>JBGPBY010000103.1:0-17572 GCA_041481485.1 Terriglobia bacterium | reverse complement strand
GCTATTGTGCCGCCCTGAATACGTGTGCGAATTTATGAAACAGCCTACTAAGTGTCCTGCCGCCGCTAACGCGGCGGGGAACGCGACCGGCCGCTCAGTTCGCCACCTCCGAATTGTCTATTGACATAATACAATTTGTATTAATATATTAGTACAATTCGAACGGAAATCAGGAGGCTGGAATGAGAATTCAAGTTTTGCTGCCAATTCTCCTTCTTTCAATTGCGGGGACGCCGCTCATTTCACAAAACGCTTCGCAGTCCATGCCCGGTGGCCAGGAAACATTCGGACCGATACAGGGCACCGTGACGCGATCGGGTTCGACGGAGCCCATCCCTGGCGTTCAGATTACAGTGAATGGCAACGGCAGTACTTTGGCCACGCTCATGGGGATGAGTCCGGACTCGCCACAACTTCAGGCTACGGCCGAGTCGATCCTTGGCATGGGTTCGCGCGGTGGGGCGGTACCCGCAGAAATTCTTCAGGCTGCGCAGGAAGCGCTTCTCGACAGCACGAAGAGCAGGAAACCGGGTTCAGCTCCATTGACCGCGGTTTCCGGCAGCGACGGACGATTCACAATCCCGAATGTCCCTTTGGGAACAGCGGTGATCCGAGCGCAGCTTCAGGGCTATTTCGCACCACCGGTGAATGGAAGTTACTCCGGCAGTTTGACAATGAATGTCGTAACGGACGCGAGAAAAACAACGGATGTTCATCTTTCACTGATTCCGGGCGGTTCGATCAGCGGCCGGATACTGGGTGCTGACGGAAGACCGATGCCCGACATTTCGGTGCAACTGCTCACTGCCGCCTACGATAAAGGAAAGCTCTCCCTGCAACCTGCAGATATCAAGATGACCGATGATCGGGGAGAGTATCGCATGTACCGTCTCCGTCCCTGACCGTATTACGTTCTCGCCAGTCCGCCGAGCACTGTCACCAAAGGAACACGAGGCCGGAATTCTGCTCCGCACGAAATTGCCGTACCGACGCTGTATCCCAACGTGCTCGATGTGGCTTCGGCTCTTCCCGTTGTTTTGCGCAGCGGAGACGAGATGAGTGGAATCAACATTCAAGTTCATACGGCGATGGGCGCTGAATTGTCTGGCCGTGTCGTGAGTAATCTGCCTCCTGGTCCGGTGATGGGAGCTCGCGGTCAGGCCAGACCCTCAGTGGCAAGTATCATTCTCATGCAGCGTGACGGGATCGGACTGCCGGAAATCAATGGTGGTGGAGTGGTTGTGTTGAATGGCGGCACTGGAATCACCGCCGATGCGAACGGGAACTTCTCCATTCCGGATGTTCCGCCGGGTTCGTACGAGATATTCGCCCGTCTTCCTGCGGCTCCAAATACCGGATGGGGAACGGCGAACCCGCCAGTTCGAGCCACGACTCCGTGGGCCCTGGGAAGAGTCTCTGTCGATGTTCACGGGGCCAATGTCGACAACATTAACATCACCGTCCGCCCAGGATTCGATCTGAAGGGAAAGGTATTCGTGGATGGCCGGCCGGCTGCAGCCGGTCTTCAGATTTCTTTAGTACCGGATGACACTGCCTCGGCAATCAATGACGGGCCGGGATCCCTCATCTACGATCAGATCGGCCAGTATCATCCGCAAATCGGATCGGACGGCTCATTCACATTTCCCCTTCTGCCGGAAGGAACATATCGATTTCAGGTTTCGTTTGGTGGAGCAGAGTCCGAAGCTGCGGCAATCAAGCTTCCAGCGAATGCGTACATCGCGGATATCCGGCAGGAAAGTGTCAGTGTTTATGACAGCGGAGTCGTTGTGGGGAATGCTCCGCCAAACACCGTCGAAGTCGTGGTGAATACCAATGGCGGAAGCATTGAAGGCACCGTTATCGGCAATGAGGAGAAGCCTGCTTCCGGCATGACGGTGGTGCTGGTTCCGCCGGCGGAGCGGCGTACGAATCCGGACTTGTACCAGACGGTCCGCACGGATGAGTCCGGTCACTTTGCAGTGTCTGGAATTCCTCCCGGCCAATACACTTTGTTT
Organism: Terriglobia bacterium; assembly: GCA_041481485.1. Taxonomy (GTDB): domain Bacteria; phylum Acidobacteriota; class Terriglobia; order 20CM-2-55-15; family 20CM-2-55-15; genus JBGPBY01. Next base: position 15,554 of record JBGPBY010000103.1, on the reverse strand, counting down.
GCGTCGCCGACGATCCAGGTGGCTTCATTCCAGAACGCAGATTTTCTGGCGAAGCATTCCGCGCATGGCTCGCGGCTGGAAGTCTCCGATGGGCTACATAAGAGCGCAATTTTGAAAGCAATGTTGAACGAATAAACAATGACAGTCCAGGTTCCCTGTTTCATTCGTGCGAATTCGGGCGAACCGATTTACCAGCAGCTGACACGTCAGTTGAAGCACGCCATTTCCACGGGCGCCTTGAAGCCTGGCGATCAACTGCCCACCGTACGGGAATTGGCCGAACAGCTGGTCATCAATCCCAATACGGTGGCGCGCAGCTACAGGGAACTGTTTGCGGAAGGCCTGGTCGAAGGGACGCAAGGCTCAGGCACGTATGTGAAGGCGTCGGGATCCCGAATCAAAACTCCGGAACGAGAGCAGCGCCTTCACCCGTTCATCGACCAGCTTGTTGCCGAGGCGTCTCTGCTGGGCATTCGAAAGCAGGATCTGATGAAACTCATCCAGGATCGGATACGGGAACACGAAGAGAGAATCCATGATAACGACAAGAGAACTGACGAAAAACTACGGTAAACATTCGGCCGTGTCCGGCCTGACCTGGCATGTCCCGGAAGGTTCGATCTATGGCCTTCTCGGACAAAACGGCGCGGGCAAATCGACGACTCTGCGCATGCTGCTGGGAATGGTTCAACCGACCAGGGGTTCGGCGGAGGTTGCAGGACTTGATGCGATGCAGGATTCCGTCGCCATCCGAAGACTCGCCGCGTATGTCCCGGATCAGAAATCGATTCACGGCGAACTTCGGGTGATGCAGTTCCTGCGCTTCTACGGCAGCTTCTTTTCGGACTGGTCGTTGGATCGGGCCGTGCAACAACTTGCTGCCTGGCAGGTCCCCTTGAACCGCCAGATGAAGCGACTATCCAAGGGTATGAACGCGAAGGTTTTGCTCGCAGCTGTTTTTGCGCGCAATCCGAAACTCCTGTTGCTGGACGAACCGACTGAGGGGCTGGATCCGGAGTCGGCGGAAGAGGTTCTCTCCAGACTGGCCGGGTGGGCGGCGGACGGTGAGCGCAGCATTGTTGTTTCCAGCCATCGGCTGGATGAGGTCGAGCGCATCTGCGATCATGTCGCGTTCCTTCAATCCGGACGGCTCGCAATTTCCGGCCGGCTGGAGGATCTCCAATCGGCATGCAAGGCGATTGATGTTCAGAACCATGGCGGCGCCGAGATTCCAGCAGCGGCCATCAGCCAATGGCAGGACGTTCATTCGGCGGTCTCCATGGGAAGTACACTGCGTATCCTGACTCAACAACAACCGGAAACCGTTATCGAACGGCTGCGAGGACTGGGTCTTCGTGAGGTGGTCGTACACGATTTGAATCTGCGGGAAATCTATCTCGCTTTCTGTCCACGAGGGAAGGAGGCACTGTCATGATTCGCAAACTCTGGCTGGAACTGAGATGGGTGTTTGCTGTTCTTGTCTGTACGCTGATCGCACTTACAGCGGAGTACACGTGGGCGTTTCAACAAGCCAGCATCATGGCTTACAACGATCAAAGCGGCATTGGGATGGTTCTGGCGCCGGGCGGGAACACCGCAACGGAGGTCGCGGACTTCATGAAGGAACATCCGCGGGGAAAGGTACTGTCGCTCCAGACTGCGCCGGAAACTTACTTCGTCGGAGTCGATGGGATTGGACGCATCGTGATGCCATTTCTGATTGTCGCGTTGTGCGCAGGAGGGATATTGTCGGAACGCAGCAGTGGCACAGCATCGTTCTCGTTGTCGCTGCCGGTATCCCGAGCGTCATGGCTATGGTCGAGAGCAGCGGCGGTGTTGGTTCTTGCAGGTACTGCCGCGAGCCTGTCCTGCATCGTCGCCTTTGGTCTTGCGAAGTGGATGGGCGTTGAATATGGGGCGGGCTGGCTCGTCACCGAACCGTTCCTGTTGACTCTGGGTGCTGCACCATGGGTTGGGCTGGTTTTCCTCATTCAGTCACTGTTGAGCGGGCGTTTCGATGCCGCCTCGGAATCGATCGTTACAGCGGCTCTGTCGGCATTTCTGGTAATCCTGGTGGAAGTGTTTTTGTCGAGTTCAGCATTAAGAGGATTCGGAAGTCCGTACAGTGCTCTTCTGGATGCCGCAGATTCGTCAGTCCACCCTGCGGTGTGGAACCCATTTTGGGCGAGCGGCCTTCTCGGATTTACTTGCATGCTTTTATCCATCCGCCGATTCCAACGTATGGACTTCTGATGCAGCGGGACCATGGCTGAGAGATCGTGCGCGGTCACAGACCGCGCCTACAGTTGCCATACTCGGGGTTCGCTCCCACACATACACACTCGACCGGATAGAAATCCTGCATAGGATCCCTTAGCGTCGTGAGGATGAAGTTGAATCTGGCAGCAGTAATTATCGTTCTGCTTGCAGCTCCATCCGCCGTGTTCGGTCAATACTCGGGAGAAAACATTCGAGGCGACTACGGCATCAATTCCGGCACTCAGGGACCTCCGGGGTATTACCTGATCCTGCCTTATTTCCTTCTAGACGTTGACGAAATCCGAAATTCAGATGGAAAGAGCGTGTTACCCGGCGTGTTCGGGGGATTCGACCTCCAGGTATTTATACCGACGATCTATGCCGTTACGCAAAAGAAGGTTTTCGGCGGCAATTACGGGTTCTCAGTGGCCTTCCCGTCTTCAAACTACCGGCCGGTGCGCACCTCGGAAGTGAACAATGTGTCGGGCTGGGGAGCCAACGATCTCTATGTCTCTCCCTTTATTGTAGGCTGGACGACGAACCGTGCCGATTTCATTGCCAGCTATGCCTTCGATGCCCCGACCGGAAGTTACGTAGCCGGCGGAGACAACAATTTCGGTTTGGGTATGTGGTCCCATGAAATCCAGGGCGGCACGACGGTCTATCTCGATTCGATGAAGAAATTCAGTGCGGCGACGTCGGCGTTCCTTGAAATGCACACAAAAAAGAAGGACCAGAATATCCATGTGGGCAACCTTCTGACGCTGGAAGGTGGCGCAGGATACAACATCGAAAAGATCGGCGGCGCTTTTGGAGTCAGCTATAGCCTGCAGCAGAAGGTATCCGATGACAGCGGCTCCGATGTTCCGGTTACGGCACTCCGCGTTCTGAATCTGTATGGCAAGAACCGCGTGCTGGGTTGGGGACCGGAAGCGACGACAGGGTTATTTCAAAAGGGCCAGACTGTAGGCAGCCTTACCGTTCGGTACCTCTGGGAAACGCTGGGAAAGAGTTCGCCGCAAGGGAGTACACTCTACGTCAGCTTTACGATTGGGCGGGTTGCGCCCTGACGATTGCCATTTTTAGAATGAAGCGTTGGGCCGCCCTTTCAAAACAGAAGGATTTGCCAGGGGGCACCTTAAACAGTCATCGACGGTGCCAAATTCGACGCTTTTCGCCTTCCAACGCGATAGAATTCCGGAAGCACAATGCGCGTTAACCTTTCCAGACGCTCGCGCGTCCAAAGGGCTGCCGACGCAACGTCGAATGCAGGAGAATTCATGGCTCGAAAGAATGTCCCTTCCGTTAATTTCGCTTTCTTAATACTACTGATCGCAGCAATTGCAGCTGCCCAACAACCGGCTGCAAATCCAGCCAGTCCGGCCCAGGCTCCGGCAGTCCAGAATGGAAAGATTGAGGGCACGGTCGTGAAATCCGGGGGCGGACCGCCGGTAAAGACCGCCACAGTGTCGCTTCAGAGAACCGACTCGACTACCCGCGGAAACGGTGCCAATGGCACAAATCCATTGGCTGCACTTAATCTCGGAGCGGCCGGTCAAAATGGTTTGGGAGCTTTGCTCGGTGGGCTTACGGGCACAACTCTTTCGGGCGCAACCGACAGCAAAGGACAGTTTTCGATAGCCAATGTTCCTCCGGGTCAGTATCGCATCTCGGTTGACGGCGACGGATTCGTAAAGCAGGAGTACGGACAGAAGACATTCAGCGGGCGGGGAACAACTGTCGCCGTTGCGCCGGGCCAAACGCTGACGGTCGATTTTCAACTGACTCCGGCTTCGACTATTAGCGGGCGGGTACATGGCGACGATGGCGAAGCCGTTTTCGGCGCAACGGTACAGGCCTACTCGTATCGATACAGCAACGGCACGCGCACAATGGCTCAGGTTGCGACGGCGCAAACCAACGATCTGGGCGAATTCCGACTCTTCTGGCTTCAGCCGGGCGAATACTTCGTCGGTGTTGTGGCTCGTGGAGGAAATGCCGGAAGAGGCAACGCGCAAATCGCAACGCTGCTGGGTAACAACAATGCGGCTCTGCAACCACTGATTCAGCAGTTCACCCAGGCCGGCGGCGCTCCCCCGGTATTTTTCCCCGGCGTGCTGGATTCCGATCAAGCGACACCGCTGAAGGTGTCTGCCGCGTCCGATGTTCGCGGAGTGGACTTCAATCTTCGCCCGGTGACCACGGTCAGCCTTCGAGGGCGGGTGATTACACCTTTCTCTCCGGCTCCTGCGGCTCAGGCCAATCGTGATGCCGCACGTGGCGGACTGCGTGGCGGTAATCAGAATGGAGGCGGACTGGATATTCAGGCTCTACTGGGTGGACAGGGAGTCCAGGTGAATTTGACGCGAGCGGGTTCCGCACAAAACGGGATTGCCGCATTGGGGCTAGGAGGTCTGGTCGGCGGAGGAACACCTGTTGCCGCGGATGGGACTTTTGAAATTCGAAATGTCGCTTCCGGCACTTACAGCCTGACCGCCTCTGCGAGAGATGCAAACGGCCAGCAATATACCGCTCGCACAAAGGTGGAAGTCGGCGGCTCCGATGTGAACAATCTCGCGCTCAGTGTCAGACCCGGAGTCGAAGTTCGTGGTCAGATCATTCTGGACTCAACGCAAAAGACTGTCGACCTGACCCGGTTGCGGGTGAACTTGGTTGCAGCGGACGATCCGACCGGTGGTGCCATCAGCCAACTCACAACTGCGTTAGCCGCCGCACCCGCAGCACGCGGACGCGGCGCAGCAGCGGGTGCCGGCAATGCGGCTGGAGGCGCGGCAAACGGGGCTACCGGAGCCGCAGCGGGTGGAGGCAATGCGGCTCGAGGCGGAGGAAACGGAGGAAATGCTGCGGCGGCGGGCGGCGCTCGCGGCACAGCGGGAGCCCAGGGGCAGGTATTAACGGGATTGCTTGCGGGCCAGCTTCAGGGCGGAGCCGTCGCAGCGGACGGGACTTTCACGCTGACCAACGTCAATGCTTTTGAATATCGCGTACGCGTATCGGGGTTGCCCGCAGGCTTCTATCTGAAATCGGGACAGATCGGAACGCTGGACGCACTAAGCGTTCCATTTACGGTCAATGGACAATCCGATACGCTGCAACTCCGGATCGGCACGTCCACGGGACGCGTCAGCGGAACTGTTCTGGATTCAAAAGGCATGCCCGTAGCCGGCGTGATGGCCGCACTCATCCCGGATCCGTCTCGCCGCGGACGAACGGATATGTATTTCTCCGCGAACACCGGTCAGGATGGACACTTCAGTTTCACAAACGTGCCGCCCGGCTCCTACAAGGTGTTTTCATGGGAAGAGATTCCCGCGGGTGCGTATCAATATCCGGATTTCATCCGCAGCTTTGAAGACCGAGGCCAATCGATCACTGTGGAACCTGACGGCTCTCTCGAAAAGGAAGTTCGTGTCATACCGGCCGGGTAAGGAATCTCAAGGATTGCATGGGCGCTTTGATCATGTGCACGTTTATGTTGCGAATCCGAGTGGGCAGCTCTGAGTAGTCGCGGAGAAATTCACGTGATCTGTTTTATGACTTTGTTTCTACCCAGGGATTGAAAACTGGCACGCGTGCACGCAAGAAGTCTGCGGCATCTCGCGTCACGACGGTCAAGCCAAAGTGAACAGCGGTTGCGGCGATTATCAGGTCGGGCTGTGAGAAGGTGTGTCCCGCCTTGCGGCCCTCCTCGACAAGAAGGCGCCACCTGAACATCACGTCCTCTGACACGGCAAGGACGCGCTGGTCGAACAGTGGGCGCACCCTATTGTTTAGCCAGTCATTGAGGGAAGTACGACGAATAGGATCGCTGACCATTTCAATACCGTAGCGTATTTCAGCGAATGTCACGGTGCTCACGAACAATTGCTCAAGCGGTTGGGACGCAACGAAAGCGGCAACGCGCGCCTTCGGACGCGGACGGCGCAGCTCCGAAATGACGTTGGTGTCGAGCAGCCAGCCGTTCACAAAGTTATGTCTCGCACGGGCATGGCTGATCGCCGCGGTTCGAGGTCAACACCTCGGTCCGGCGAAGCCCGCAGCGTATCGACCAGCAATTGCCCGGATCGTTCACCCTTGAGCCGCCGGAATTCATCCGCGTCAACGATGACCACAGCATCCCGACCGTGCAGCGTTACGTGCTGCGGACCCTTGCTGTGCGCGAGACGCACCAATTCGCTGAAGCGCGCTTTAGCATCCTGAAGGCGCCAGGACCTTCTGGGATGCCGAGGAGTACTTGCTACCCCAGCGGTCTGTTTTCTAGTCATACCGACCAGATTACCACAAGGTCGGCTGGGGAGTTCGGCGCGTCTTCCCTTAATTCAGAAGCGACGGCCATTAACTCGAATAGACCTCTCGATAAGAGGGAACGGACTCTTCGGAAGGGAAGTCGATCCAGAGAAATGTCGCAGCTGCCCGCACGCTGGGGTCGGGATCCCGAGACCATTTCCGCAGTGGATCGAGGAGGGCGGTGTCCTGAGCGTTCAACCGAGTTCGTCCCAGAGAGCGAATGGCCGCTGCCCGGTGGTATTTTGAGACGGTGGTCGCGCTATTCGCAAAAGCAATCAGGGGTTCACGACAACAAGCTGCAGGGTTTTCATATCCGGGCTTGAAGTCCAACGCTGGAAAATTTGCTCCTCTGCTGACGGTCTGCAACATCCGTTCTGCTGAACTATTACTCCAGTAGGGAGTTGCACCGCCAATAGCTTCCAGGGCTGCCCAAACAATGGATTCATCGGAGCGGACCAGTAAGGGTGAAATGAATTCGAGGACATTCCTGCGTGGAAAATCCTCATTGCCGGCCATTCCGTTCCATTGGGGATTGGAGTAGACATCCAAATGCTGAATGCCATAGGTAACATCACTGTTTGCGCCTTGCAGCATATCCGTCAGTTCACGCCAGGTGGCCGCCTTCGGGGTTGTTCCATTTGGGAACGGGCTCGCCGTCGCCGCACGTATGACGCCCTGGTCACGCAGGAGATTCCAGTTGAATTCGAACGTCCGGAACACCATGGGATCTGCAGCCTTTTTCGTGAAGAGGATGTAGCTCTGTCCGGCCTCAAACTCATACATCTGGGGCTCTGGAACCACAGTTGCCGCGTCGCTTTGGCCTATTCCGAAATGACGGAAGGTGAATTCCTTCAGCGTTCCATCTCCCTTCAAGACGGAGATTACCCGGAATCGGGTTCCCATTATCGGGTAACTGCCGGAAAAGGCAGGGAAGCTCGGATCGTTTATTCGAACCGACCCCAGAGCCGTGGCTTTTACAACGAGATCGGAGTCTTGCGTCAGCTGATCCAATGAATACGGCGATCCGATGATTGCCGTTTCAGCGATGGGCGGGATCGACAACGAGAAAAGAATTAGAATGAGAAAGCAAAACACCCGACTTCGCGACATAGACCCCATGTTGCCGGCAGTATATCAGCGGGCTCAGAATCCGTTGGAACATCCCGAGACTCGACGTTCCATTTCAAAATCAACGGATAGGAAGAACATACGCGGGGTGGTGCGAAGAATGGATGTCGCATGTCGTTTAGTTATGTTAGAAGCCAGCCGGAGGCCCATCTGATAATCCACCGGGAGGCACGGCCTGAGGTGTGTTCCGCCAGAGTCAGCCTTTGGCCATGACCATTCCGAAGCCTTGAACCCTGGCGGGAACGCCCAGGAGTTTTACGCCGTGCCACAAGCCGTGCGGTGTGGACGAGATCACGGGAACCTTCACGATATTTTCGACTGGAACAATGACGTCGATCGTTTTCAGTGCGCCGCACGAGATCACAACAGCGTCTGCCTTCTTCGAGTTGGCGTAAGAGTCTGTGCTGAGCCTGACCAGGATGTCGTGCGTCGCTGCGCCTTCGGGAATTTGAGTGAACCCGAGACCTTTCGCCGCCCTGACTTCGAAACCGTACTCCTGAAGGAAGATCTTCAGCCGTTCCGTGACTTCATCGGTATAGGCTGTTGCGATCGCAACGCGCTTCGCGTTGGCGGTGCGGAGTCCGTCGAGCAAGCCGTTGCTCTGCGTGGTGGCCTTGCGACCCGTGGCTTTCTCAACCTGCTTGATGAGGTCGTCATGAAATCTTGCGCCCTTGTAGAACGTGATCGACGAACCGAATACGGAAATCACGTTCGCGCCTTTTTGGGCGAGTTCCATTGCCCTTGGCAGGATTCTGGGTACGGCCTCTTCATACCCCTGCACGGTCATGCCGCCGGGAAGTCCCACACCATTGCCGATGAAATCCACGCCGTTGGGGAAGAGCATCTTCGCGTCCGGCGGAATCGGATAATTCTCCGGAGGGAAGATCAGACCGAGAGTGGGATTGGCGGCAAAGGCAAACGCATGCTTTGCAAGAACAGGAAAAGATCCTGCGGCACTAAGAGCACTCAGAAACTGACGACGCGTTGTAGACATGGGTCTCCTCCTGAAAACACGTGGCTAGGCTACTCCTTCAGGCTTGCGAAAGCCGGGCCGGAGTCACCCCGCGGCAGCAGGCTTGGTCCCGACGGTGTGAAGACGCTCGTGGGATCGATCTTCGGATCGATGAGAATCCCCAGGAAGCAATTCTGCAGATAGACAAGCTGTGCGTCGACTTGTGTGGTCATTTCCGACACGACTTCCGCATTCGTCGCGCCGGCAGGGATCGCGAGATTCGAACCCGTCGGGCCGTTGTGCATGAAGTAGCGGAGCTTCGGCGCGCTCTTCGCAAAAACCAAACCCACACGCGACCGGTCCGTTGTGGCCTTGCCGACGGACGTGTAATGCATGTTGAAAACAAGATCGGAACCTTTGGGGATGAACTTCGCCGATTCGAAGAGGCTGAAGTCCTGCGGTCCGAGGCCGGGATTGAATTTTCCGAGCGTGTCGGGCGCTCCCGCCTTTTGCATTTCGAGACTGCCGGTTTCATAAGCCTCTCCCGGGACGGCATCCTGCATGAACGTCATTCCGGGCCGGCGCACAAGGACTCGCCCGTGATGCACCACCTGACGGTTGCCCGCACGCATTTCGGCCGCGACGACCCACACGTCTTCCGGGAAGTTCACCTTCACGAGAATGTTCTGATAGGCGACCGTACCGGTTGCGGGAACGTTGAAGTCCTTCGGCATCTCGATGATCATGTCCGGCTTGATATTCCATCCATCCTGGAAGGCGATGGCGGGCGGCTTGTCTTTCGGGTCGCCTTCGGGCGATCCGTTGTCGGCCCAATCGGTGAGTGTTTTGATGTCGGAATCGCTAAGCCGGCGCTCGAACTTGAAGTGGCCGTAATTGGGATCCGCAAACCAGGGCGGCATCTGCCGGCTCAGCACTTGCGTCTTAATGGCTTTCGCCCACGGTCGTGTGCTGTCGAAGGTCAGGAAAGACATGGGCGCGATCTCGCCCGGCCGATGACAGGTCTGGCAATTCTTCTGAAGAATCGGAAGCACGTCGCGATTGAACGTCACGACACGTGCTTTCGCGCTGTCTTGCGCCGTTACGCGCACGGAAACGGTCATGGCCGAAAGCGTCAAAAGAAGAACTGCGGGCAGGAGTCTGGATCGCATGCTCACCTCCGGGACGTCATCACTTTATAGTTCATTGCGCAGCAAAAGCGCAATATTCGAGCGGCGCTCGCTTGCCGTTCTATTCCGGCAGCGCGAACGCGAACATCGTATTGCCGGCGGCGATCGCGACGTATTGCGTGTTTCCGACGCGGTAGGTCATAGGTCCGGCGACAACCTGGCCGCCGACGGAGCCGCGCCAGAGCTGCGTGCCGGTCTTCGCGTCAAGGGCGTAGAAGGATCCGTCACGGCTGCCGGTAAAGAGCAGATCCGTACCGGTCGTGAGGATGCCGCTATCGGTAACGTCGGTGAGTTTGAACTCCCACTTGCGATCGCCTGTCTGAGGATCGACAGCGCGAATGGCGCCGCTGCCGTCTTCCTCCCTTCTTGTGTTGATGTAGCTGACATTGCGAGTGCCGGGCACGACCGAGCGTGGCGTGCCTCCGGTGAACCGCTGCCCCGGTTCGTATTCCACTTCATATTTCGTGAATGTCGAGTAGTAGCCGACCCACGTCGGAATGTAGAACAAGCCGGTGCGTGGACTGAACGATGGCGAATACCAGTTGGTAGCGCCCTGCACGCCAGGTTGAATCTTCTTTCCTTCCGCTGTCGGCGCGGCGCCGGGTGCGAGGATCGGACGGCCTTTCGCATCGAGGCCTGTAGCCCATGTCACCGTCTCGAAGGGCTTGCCCAGCAGGAACTGACCGTTCGTCCGATCGAGCACGTAGAAGAATCCGTTTCGATTCGCCCACAGCATCACCTTACGCGGACGCCCCTGCCAGGCGATGTCGGCAAGTACAGGAACCTGCACGGAGTCGTAATCGAACATGTCGTGTGGCGTGAATTGAAAATGCCACTTCAGTTTTCCGGTGTCGGCATCCAGTGCGACGACGGAATCGCTATAGAGATTGTCGCCAACGCGATTGTCCGCGTTGTAGTCGGGTCCCGGATTGCCGACGCCCCAGTAAGTGAGGTTCAAGTCGGGATCATAGGAGCCCGTCACCCACACGGACGCGCCTCCGTGCTTCCACGAATCGTTGGCCCAGGTTTCATTGCCGGGCTCGCCCGCACCGGGAATTGTATAGAAGCGCCAGGCTTCCCTGCCGGTCTTCGCATCGAAAGCGGCGATGAATCCACGGATTCCGTATTCCCCGCCGGCCGCGCCGATAATTACCTTGTCCTTCACCACCAGAGGCGCGAGCGTAATCGAATATCCGGTTGCGGGGTCCGCGCCATTCACGTCTGCGGCCCAGACCGGCTTACCCGTATTCGCGTCAAGCGCGATCAGACGCCCGTCGATGGTTCCCATGAAAAGCGTGTCGCCGAGTATCGCAAGGCCGCGGTTCACGATCCCGCAGCATAACCTCGCCTTGGGAGAGGGCTCGTGCGAGTACTGCCAGAACACGCGACCGGAAGTCGCATCGAGCGCGAGCACGTCGTTCGGGGCCTGCGTGAGGTACATGCGGCCGTCCACGACCAGCGGCGTCGCTTCAAACTTTTCCAGCGACTTCACCTGGAGTGTCCAGCGCATCTGGAGGTTCTTCACATTCGCGGAAGTCACCAGATTCAGCGTACTGTAGCGTTGGCTGTAGTACGAACCGGAATATGTCAGCCAATTGTTGGGCTCCTGTGACGCCCGAACCAGTTGCTCCGGTTTCACCTGAGCCAGCACGGGGGTTATCAGAAGCAAAAGCAGGAAACTTTTTCTCATCGAAGCCCTTTCAAGGTGACGAGGTAGGAAACAAGATCCGCCTGTTCGCGCGCATCCAATCGATCCTTGTAGGAAGGCATCGTCGACTTGTCCTCAGTGAGAGACCGAACCGTCTCACGTGCAAGCGATACCGGCTTCTCGTCTGGCCCGAGCAATTGAATCGACGCTGTGTCCTGATTGAGCAATCGCCCCCGGATTGTTTTCCCGTCGCGAGTCGTTATGGCGATAACGCGGTTCTGCGAGAGCACAACGGCGCCGGGATCCACGAGCGATTGTTCAAGCTCCGCCGGACGGCGGAGTTCGCCGACATCGCTCAAGTCAGGACCAAGACGCGCTCCCCGGCCGTTCACACGATGACAATCCAGGCAGGCTCCTTTGCCCTCGAATATCGACTTACCGCGCACGGGATCGCCGGGGTTCGTCTGGCGTGCTCGAATTGACGGAAACTCCCGAAGAAATGCCACGATCTGCGAGATCTGTTCGGGCCTGAACGGCGACGGTGGCATCGCCGTTCCGGGAAGGCCATTCGTGATGATGCGCGCAAGTTCGTCGTCGTTCGCCGCACGACGGAAAGTTCCGCGGCTGAGGTTCGCGCCCGACATGCTGTTGCCCTCGGCTCCGTGACAGCCCGAGCAGTAGTTGCCGTAGTAGCGCGATCCCGCCTCAACGTCCGCCGGTGTGTAGTCGTGTCCCTGCTGCGCAACGGCAATTCCAGCAAGCAACAGTGAAGCAATTCCGATCCGTCTCGTCCGGCTCACCGCGACACCCCCACAACCTTGTTTCTGATTTGCCGCGGAGTATATACCGTCTGTGTTCTCTCAGGACAACGTTCACCGTGCAGAGCTGCATCAGAACTTCGAGCAATTGGTTTTCACGGAACGGGCCTTCAGACCCACCAGGCTCCCAGTGTTTTGAACGCATTCAAATTTCGTATTGACATGGCATCGGCTACGAGAGACACTACTTTTGAACACGTTCAGAAAAAGGAGGGGCTGTGTACATCGAATGGTCTTACGCAGTTTATCTGGCAATCAGCATCACGGCAACAATCTGGGTCGCTCGAACGCTCTACAAGAACGGCAAGGTGTTTCTGATTGACGCCTTCGGCGGCAATGCCGAGCTTGCGGGATCGGTGAACCATCTGCTCGTTGTCGGATTTTACCTGATCAACGTCGGTTACGTCGCTCGAGCGCTGACAACGACGGACAACATCGCCAGCCTGAGAAGCGCCATCGAACTGGTGAGCACCAAAATCGGCACGATCCTCATGCTCCTCGGCGGCATGCACTTCTTCAACATCTATGTCTTCAATCATCTGCGGCGCCGCGGCCACGAGCACAACGCGGTGCCTCCCATCATCCCCGACGCCCGTATTTCGACGCACTGAGGAGGCTGCGATGACCACTCTCTTCGTCATGTATGACACACACTGCGGGCTGTGCACCGAAGTTCGAGACTGGCTCCAGTCTCAGCCCGCGTATCTTCCGCTGCGGCTCCTGGCGTCGGACTACGAGGAGGCGCATCGCAGGTTTCCGGGCCTGCCTGCGGGCGAACTCGCCGTCGTGAGCGACGGTGGCGACGTCTGGCTCGGGAATCATGCGTTCATCATGTGTCTGTGGGCGCTGCGTGGATACCGAAGCTGGGCTCGCCGCCTGGCCTCTCCACTACTCCGGCCGATGGCGCGACAGGCTTTCGAAGCAGTCTCGCGGAATCGGCGAAATGTGTCGGCTTTCCTCGGCCTGAAAAGCGATGTCGAACTGAAGAAACACTTAAGCGAGGTGACAATTCCGCCATGCCAGACGGAGTGAAGAAAAAGAGCGAAGAAACGCGGGATCGCATCATGAAAGCCGCTCTCGAGATGTTTCACGACGGCGGTTTCGATTCGACCACGATGCGAGACATCGCCGCGCGGGCCGAAATGGCGACGGGCGCCGCCTACTACTACTTCGATTCGAAAGATGCGATCGTGCTTGCCTTCTACGACCGGGCACGATCGGAAATGGAGCCACGGCTGGAACAAGCGCTCGAGAAAAGCCGTGACCTGAAAGAGCGGCTGCGCGGCCTCATCGAGGTGAAGCTCGACTATTTCGCGCCCAGCCGAAAGCTGCTCGGCGCGCTGAGCGGCCACACCAATCCCGACAGTCCGCTGTCGCCTTTCAGCGAACGAACTCGCGAGATTCGCGAGCACGACATTGCATTCTTCGAGCGGGCGCTCCTTGAAAGTCGAACGACGGGCCCGAAGGACCTGAAAAAGCATCTGCCCCGTCTGCTGTGGATGTACCAGATGGGAATCATTCTCTTCTGGATCTATGACAGTTCGCGCGGGCAAACGAAGTCGGATCTTCTTCTGACAAAGAGCCTCGATATCGTCGTGCGGCTCATCAAACTGTCATCGCTCCCGCTGACCGGGCCAATCCGGAGGTCGGTGGTGCAATTGATGGACACTTTAGTGTCATGACTACCATTGCCGTCATTGGTGGAACAGGATTCCTCGGACGGCACGTCGTTGCCCGGCTTCAAAGCGCCGGACTCACGGTTCGTGCCCTGTCGCGGCGGAACGGGTTCGATGCGCGCAACGCGAATCCCGAATTGTTGCGTGGGGTGGATGCCGTCGTGAACCTCGCGGGCATTAAACGTGAAGAGGGCGGCCAGACGTTTCAGGCGGTCCACGTCGATCTGGTCCACGCGCTCGTCGCGGCAATGAAGAGCGCCGGCGTTCGCCGATTGATCCACAGCAGCGTCGTTGTCGCGCGGCCTGCGCAGGATCTTCCTTATCACGACACGAAATGGAAGGGAGAGGAAGTCGTGCGCTCGAGTGGACTCGAATATACGATTCTTCGCCCAGGCGTGATCTATGGTGAAGGTGACGACATGCTGAGTCATCTATCGTTGATGATTCGCACATCACCGGTTTTCCCGATCGTTGGACGCGGCCTCGCGCCGATGCGTCCCGTCGATGCGCGCGACGTCGCGGAGGCGGTTCTTCGCGCGCTGCGAGTCCCTTGTTCAGGAAAGACATACGACGTCGTCGGTCCCGATCCGCTTAAACTCCGCGACGTCGTGCGCACTGTCGCGCGAGCCTTGAAGCTTCCGCTTTTGATTTGTCCCACGCCCATCGCATTGATGCGGCTGCCGGTACTCATCATGGAGCGCGTGATGGCCAAGCCCCTTTCGACTCGCGCGCAACTCGCCATGCTCGCTGAGGGTTTGGATGGCAATCCCGAACCGGCGCGAACCGATCTGAGTCTTACGACCTCTCCCTTCACAGTTACACGTATTCGGCCGATGCTCCCCAATTTCACTCGCGAAGTCTCCGGTAGATCGTTTGGGTCGCTTCTGGCTCTGGCGATTGTTGCGATGGCGATCGCACTGGGTGCGGGCGGCGATCGTTGGATGGGAATGACTGTAGCGATGGGCATCTTGCTCATTGGTTCGCTGACTCTTCCCGCTGCTCGCAACCGATTGAAGCCGTCAGTCTCTCGTATCGTTGGGGGCATCGCGGCGGGCGCTCTGCTGTTCCTCCTGACGCTTCCCGCTGTCGCGTTGTTATTCAGGATTCAACCGAGTTGGGAGGCATTTGCACGCTCACTCTACGCATGGCGAAGCGGCCACTCACCTCTGTTTATAGCCGCCACGCTACCGATGATCGTGCTTGCCGAAGAGGTTTTGTGGCGCGGTGTTGTCGTCAGGTTTCTTGTGGAGCGCTGGGGAACGTTGCTCGGCGTTTTGGCAGCGGCTTTGATCTACTCTGCCGCGCATTGGGCCGCACTCAATCCGGTGCTGCTGATCGCTGCGGTGGGATGCGGGCTGTACTGGGGATTGCTCTACTCCGCAACGGATGACCTCATAACTCCGTTCGTCGCGCACCTGACGTGGGATGTCCTGCTACTTTTCGCGTTTCCCGTGGTGCACTAAGGGCTTGCGCAAAAATAACTTGGCAGTATCTGTTCGGCATTAGAGTGAGGATCTGACCAATGTTCAATTCCCGATGCTCAATTGTCATCCGAAGTGGAAGCCGGAATGCCAATCG